>QKFK01000162.1 GCA_003252195.1 Rhodospirillales bacterium | reverse complement strand
ATATTGTTACTGATGTTTACCTTCGCAACAATCTGCAATGCTTTGGTTTATATTTTTAGATTAAAATCAATGCAACAAATAAACATCAGCACTTTCATAACCATTGCTGGATTAGAGCCATTCGTTATTTATGTATTAGGTTTAATTGCAACAGATAGCCAAATGTCTGTTCACAAAACCATCTATGGGGCTTTAATGATATTTGGAGCATATTTAAGCATTAATAAACAACCTAAAAGCTCTTAAAAAGTGCGGTTGGGTAATACTTTCTTTTCCATAAAGCTATTATGGTTTTCTTGTTCTTCTTCTGAGGCTAGAAACGTGCGTGGCTCTCTAAATTTACGTTCAACATTGCGCTTTTGCCCAAATATGTTACCTGTTTCTTCTTTTAATAATAAACCAGGTTCTCTACCACCTATTAATTCTAAATAAACCTCGGCTAATAACTCAGAATCGAGCAAAGCTCCGTGTTTGGTACGATTAGAATTATCAACACCATATTTTCTACATAATGCATCTAGGTTAACTCTTTCTCCTGGAAACTTTTCTCGAGCAATTTTTAATGTGTCTATAGCTTGATCCATAGGGAGTTTTGCTTTATCAAGCCAACCAAGTTCAGCATTTAAGAACTTCATATCAAATTCTGCATTATGAATAACTAGCTTGTCATCACCAATAAATGCCAAAAAATCATCAACAACTTCAGCAAACTTTGGTTTATCATCTAAAAATGCATTATCTAACCCGTGCACTTTTACAACTTCTTCTGGCACATCACGCTCAGGGTTAATATATTGGTGATAAGTATTACCAGACGGCATATGATTAATCAGCTCTACACAACCAATTTCAACTAATCTATGCCCAGAATATGGGTCAAAACCTGTGGTTTCTGTATCTAATACTATCTCTCTCATTTTTAATATTCCAACAAATCATTTATAATACGAATTAGCTCAAATTTAGTATAATCAAGCCCATAATCACTACTAAGCATAAAATCTGCTTTTTCCTCACGTTCTTTTTCATCCACTAAACGCGATAATATTGAATTAAATTTATCTTTATTCATATTACTACGCTCTAACGCGCGTTTTTCTTGTGTTTTATGGTTACAAAAAACATTTATAACGATATCGCAATATTTTTCCCAGCCACCTTCAAACAATAATGGTATGTCAAAAACTATAATTTTTGCTCCATTTTTCGCATTTTTTCTGATTAATCGTTTAATTTCTTTTCTAACCAGCGGGTGAATAATTTTTTCTAAATCTTTTAATCCAGCCTTATTGGCAAAAACTTCTTTACCTAATTTAGGCCTAGATATAATTCCATTTTCTACCGCATCAGGAAATTTTGTAGCAATTTGAGCAATTATATCGGCTTTTAACATCAATTTATGCACATAAGCATCCGAGTCAAAAACCATTATGCCCATTTTTTTTAATAATTTAGCAGCGGTGCTTTTTCCAGTTGCTATTGAACCTGTTAAACCAACTATAATCATTTGCTTAAAACCATATTTCTAAGTTCATCATCTACTTTAACTTTTTTGCCAAACCAAGCCTCAAATCCAGGAACAGCCTGATATAATAACATACCAAGACCATCAATAATCTTATTACCATTGCCTTGAGCTTTTTCTAAAAATGGTGTTATTAGTGGATTATACACAATATCAGTTACCAGAGCTTCTTTATTAAGGATATTAAAATCTATATCAGGGCAACCATTACCATTTAAACCTAAAGAGGTCGTGTTAACCAATAAAGATAAATTATTCAAATAGTTACCAATATTATCTAATTCAACCACTTCAACATCTACATTTAATTCTTTAGCCAATTCTTCGGCTTTGTTAATTGTGCGATTGGATATTATAATTTTTTTTGCTCCAAAATCAGCTAAAGCGTGACAAATAGCCCTAGATGCTCCACCAGCACCTAATATTAAAGCTTCACCTTTATTATAATCACTCTTAATGTTCTCTATAAATCCATAAGCATCTGTATTATCACCATAAATTAAGCCGTCTTCCTTAAACACAAGTGTGTTAACAGCTCCAATTTTTTTAGCTAAATCTGATAATTCATCTACAACTTTAATAACTTCTATCTTATGAGGAACAGTAACATTAATTCCTTTAAAACCTACATTTTGCAGTGACTTAACTGATGATATTAAATCTTTGCTATTAACATGAAGTGGAATATAAGCCCCATCGATTTGGTTTATATTTAGCCAGTAATTATGAATTAATGGTGATTTGGAGTGAGAAATTGGATCTCCAATAACTCCAGCTAATTTTGCCTTACCGCTAATCATCTAGTTAACAACCCTTCTTTTCTTAAACATTCTAGCAATGGAAATAACGGAACCCCCAAAACAGAAAAATAATCACCCTCAACCTTGCTAAACAGCTGAGACCCCATGTTTTCTAACTGATAAGCACCAACAGATGTACAAATTTGATCTTTGTTTTGTTCTATATAATAATCTAAAAACTCATCTGAAAAATCTCTCATATGAAGTTTAACTTCGTTATCATATTGCCAAATTATCTGCCCATTTCTTAAAATAACCATTCCATTTATTAAAGAATGTTGTTTACCACGGAGTTCTATTAGGTTTTCTCGAGCTTCTTTTATGTTTTTTGGCTTATCAAACCTTTTACCATCTAATGATAATATCTGGTCACAAGCAATAACATATGCGTCTCTGTCTTCTTTTGATATAACTTCAGCTTTACTATAAGCTAACAACAACGCTAGTTGTCTTATAGACATTTTTTTACCCTTTAAGCTGTCTTCATCAAAGTTTGAAGCTTTGCTTATAAAATCAACCCCTGCGTTCTTTAATATATCATTTCTTATTTTGCTTTTAGATGCCAGAATTATAGACATTTGTTTACCTTTTATTAACTTATCCACCAAAATGGATAGTCTTGTTAAAGCTGGGGATAAATATTAATGAATTATTAACCGTCAATATTTGATACCCATATAACCATTTAAAACTTTAGTTAATATACACATTAGTTTGATTGTTTGCACATAAAATTAATTACCTTAATAACTAGCAAAAAACCAACTTATTAACATAATTAATACAAAAACTAACCCATTGTTTTATATATAATAAAAAAAATTATCCATATCTTATCAACAGCTTTATTGATATAATCTACTTTGCTATTAGTTAAATTGTTAGTTATCTGTGGGTAAAAATCTATCCCCAAGTTACACAGGGAACAACAACAACAACAACAAGATTCTTATATTTAAAAAGATTAAAGAGGTTGGGCTGTGCATAATAATAAAGATATAACCAAAATTGAAAAATCTATTAACCAACAAGGTGGCGATTTAAGTTTTTGGTATATGCGTCAAGCAGGGAGACACTTACCAGAATATATGGTTTTAAGAGATAATGAGCCAGATTTTGTTAAATTCTGCTTAAATGAAGAATTAGCAACCAAGGCTACGTTACAACCTGTTGATAGATATGACACATCGGCTGCTATCTTATTCTCAGATATCTTAATGATACCAATGGCTCTTGGTCAAAAGTTGAGTTTTGTAGAAAAAAAAGGACCAATATTAGGTGAATTATCGATAGATAAGTTAAGCTTTGATATTAATAAATTAGACCATGTATTTAATATTGTTACAAAAACTCGCACATTATTACCAAAAGATAAAACATTAATTGGTTTTGCAGGGGCTCCTTGGACAGTTATAGCATATATGATTGAAGGTCATTCATCTAAAGATTATCATAAAGCTAAAAGTTATTTATTAGAAAACAAAACTAATGCTTTGAAATTATTTGATTTAGTTATTGATAGTACGGTTGAATATTTATTGGCTCAAATAACAGCAGGGGCAAATGTTGTGCAATTATTTGATTCATGGGCAGGTATGCTAAACGATGCTGATTATGATAAATATGTAATAGAGCCAACAGCTAAAATAGTTAATAAATTAAAGAGCTTACATTCTAATATTAAGGTTATAGGTTTTCCTAAAAGCTCAGGAAATAAATATCTTAAATATATTAAAGAAACTAAAGTTGATGCTGTGAGTATTGATTATGATGTTAATTTAGAATGGGCTAGGGATGAATTACAGCCTTATGTATGTGTTCAGGGTAATTTGCACCCAGAATTATTAAAGACAGGCGGTAGGCTTATGTTAAATCAAGCAGAAAACATTATTAATATATTAGGTCAGGGGCGGTTTATCTTTAACCTTGGTCACGGAATTGATAAAGATACTCCGTATAAACATGTTGAGGAATTATCTAATTTTTTAAGCGGGGTAAGCTTATAAAATGAAAAAATATGCAGTGGTATTGTTAAATATTGGTGGACCTTCCGATTTAAGTGAGGTGAGGGATTATCTGTTTAACTTTTTTTATGATAAAAACATTATTAGCCTTCCAAGGCCGTTAAGATATATTCTTGCTCGATATATATCAGGAAAAAGAGCTCCTAAATCACAAAAAATATATGATTTAATCGGTGGAAAATCACCAATTTTAGAAAATACAATTGAGCAAGCACTTGCTTTAGAATATGAACTTACTCGTCGTGATATATTAGCTAAAAGCTTTGTTTGTATGCGTTATTGGCGCCCCAGAGCTAATGAGGTTATTGAAAAAATAAAAAAATATGCTCCAGATGAGATAATTTTATTACCTCTTTACCCGCAATATTCTAATTCTACTACCAAAAGCGCTTATGAAGATTTTGTAAGGCATTATAAAAAATCTAACTTAAATGTTCCTGTTAAATCGATCGATAGTTTTTATGATAATGAAAAATATGTATTTATCATGAGTGAGCTTATAAGAGAAAAAATTAACGAGCTTAACCATAATGATTACACGATTTTATTTTCTGCACATGGGTTGCCTAAAAAGAACATAATACGTGGCGATGTCTATGAAAAACATGTTCAAAGAACTGTATCTAATATTGTTAAACATATGGGTATAAAAGACAATTGGAACTTATGTTATCAAAGTAGAGTAGGGAGACAAGATTGGCTTCAGCCCTATAGTGAAGATGAAATAAAAACCTGTGGCTCATTAAACAAGTCAATTATTATGGTGCCATTATCTTTTGTTAATGATCATAGCGAAACATTAGTTGAGATGGACATAGACTATAGAAAATTAGCTTTATCTTGTGGTTGTCCTGAGTTTAAACGGGTAAGAGTTCCTGCTAATGAGGCGGTTTTTATAGAAGCTTTGGCTGATGAGGTAATGAAAATTATCTAATTTAAATATTGACTATATACATGTTTTTATATATCTCTGGATTAACCGAGATGTTCTTGGTTGTCTGATTATTTTTCAAACCTTTTCTTAAAATTTATAAATCAGACAATAATTTCAAAATATCCAACAACAAAAATTTACAAACAATTAGAGCGAATACATGCATCTTAAAGAACTAAAGAAAAAAACTCCGCAGGAATTGCGTGAGATTGCAAAAGAGCTAGAAATCGAAAACTTTTCAACTCTTAGAATTCAAGATATGACTTTCACAATTCTTAAAAAAGTGGCAGAAAATGACACTACAATTTATGGTGAAGGCGTTATAGAGGTATTACAAGATGGTTTTGGTTTCCTTCGTTCACCAGAATCTAACTATCTACCAGGGTCAGACGATATTTACGTAGCTCCAAGTTTTATTAAAAAATTTGGTATTAAAACTGGTGATACTGTTGAGTGCGAAATTAGAGCACCAAAAGACAATGAAAGATATTTTGCTCTAACTAAAGTTAATAAAATCAACTTTGCTGAGCCAGAAGAACTAAGATATAGAATTAACTTTGATAATCTAACTCCTCTTTATCCAGACGAAAAACTCGATTTTGACGTTTTGTGTAATGGAAGCAACGATTATACAACTAGAATAATCGATTTAATCTGTCCTCAAGGTAAAGGACAACGTGGTTTGGTAGTTGCTCCTCCTCGTACAGGTAAAACTGTGATGCTACAAAACATAGCTCACGCTATTACTACTAATCACCCAGAGGTTTATTTAATTGTATTATTAATCGATGAAAGACCTGAAGAAGTTACAGATATGCAACGTTCTGTTAAAGGTGAGGTTATTAGCTCAACTTTTGATGAACCAGCTTCTCGTCACGTTCAAGTTGCTGAAATGGTGATTGAAAAGGCAAAAAGACTTGTTGAACAGAAAAAAGACGTAGTTATTTTGCTCGATTCTATTACTCGTTTAGCTAGAGCTTATAATACTGTTGTTCCAAGTTCTGGTAAGGTTTTAACTGGTGGTGTTGATGCTCATGCATTACAACGTCCAAAAAGATTCTTTGGTGCTGCTCGTAATATTGAAGAAGGTGGCTCATTAACTATTATTGCAACCGCTCTTATTGATACAGGTTCAAGAATGGATGAGGTTATCTTTGAAGAATTTAAAGGTACAGGTAACTCAGAAATTATTTTGGATAGAAAATTATCAGATAAGAGATTATTCCCAACTATCGATATTACCAAATCTGGTACTCGTAAGGAAGAATTGTTGGTTGATAAGGGTAAATTGTCTAAAATGTGGGTATTACGTCGCGTATTAATGCCGATGGGTCCAACTGATGCAATTGAATTCTTACTCGATAAACTCAAGTATTCTAAAGATAATAATGATTTCTTTGATACAATGAATTCTTAAACAAATTGAGCCTCGGATAAAAATTCGAGGCTTTTTTGTATAAATTTTTTGTAAAATTTTTTAAAAGCTTTAAGATATAGCTCAACTTAGTGAATTTTGGAGTTGTTATGTTAAGGCTGAGAAGAATTCCCATCGATACATTTGGAGAAAATGTAGCCTATATACATAAAAATTGTAGCCAATATAAGGCTAACGATATTAATGTTCCAACCAAGGTTGAAATCCATGGTGGGATAAACCCTGTTTATGCATCATTGGTTGTTACAGATGACCACAATCTATTAAAACCAGATGAAATGGGTTTGGGTATTCAGGCTTTTAAGCAAATTAATATGCCAGAGGGGGCCGATGTTTCAATTGCTCCATCACCGCCACCACCATCAATAGAAGCTGTAAGGCGTAAAATATCTGGAAATATTCTAACTCCAGGTGAATATAAGGCGGTTATTAATGATATCGCATCAAACCGTTATTCAAAAATGGAAGTTGCATCTTTTTTAGTGGCTAATGGTACTTTTATGACCACACCTGAGCTATTAGCTTTAACCGAAGCTTTAGCAGGCGAAGAAAATCACCTTATATGGGAAGATGAAGATATAGTAACTGACGTGCATTGTGTGGGCGGTTTACCTGGAAATCGTACAGATTTGGTAGTGACACCAATTATAGCAGCTTATGGATTACCTATACCTAAAACAGCAACAAGAGGTATTACATCAAGCTCGGGTACTATTGATGCTATGGAAGTGCTAGCTAAGGTAGATTTAAGCCCTCGTAAGGTTACAAACATAGTAACTGAGCATAAAGGGTGTATTGCATGGAAGAAGACCCTTGGAATAGCTCCTGCAGATGATATTTTATTATCGGTAGAAAAAGCTATTGGTATGTCAATGCAACAGCAAATGATAGCATCTATTTTATCTAGCAAGATTGCTGCAGGTATAACACATTTGCTTGTTGATATTCCAGTTGGTGCACATACCAAGGTTAGAAATATGCCAGAAGCAATGAAGTTACGTAAGAATTTTGAATATGTAGCTGGAATGCTCGCTATGGAAATAGATGTGGTGGTAACCGATGGTAGTGAACCAGTAGGTCAAGGAATTGGCCCAGTTTTAGAGGCTCGTGATGCAATGAAGGTGTTGCGTTGCAAATCAGATGCCCCTCAAGATTTAAGAGAAAAATCATTGTTTTTAGCAGGTAGAATGCTTGAATTTGACCCTCAAATGAAGGGCGGGCAAGGTTATCACATTGCTCGAGAAATTTTAGATTCTGGCAGGGCTTTAGAGATGATGAATCGCATTATTCATGCTCAAGGTCGTGCTTCTCCGCCAATTTTGGGACATTTAACCCGTGATATTACCGCTAGTGAAAGTGGTTTGATTGAAGAAATTAACAACGAACGTATTTCTCGCATTGCCTCACTTGCAGGTTCGCCTCAAGATAAGGGCGCTGGGGTTGATTTAATTAAAAAAGTTGGTGATACCGTTGAGCAAGGTGAGGTTTTATACCGTATTCATGCTTCAAACCCGACCGACTTTGCTTTTGCAAATGGTGTGGCTGAGGGTTACTCTGGTTATGATATTTCCCGCCGTAAAACCGCTACATATGATAGATAAATTAATTGTTTTTATAAAAAAGAGGATTTTTTATCATCTTTTTTAACGCCAGAGGATAGGAATCTCTCTATCTGTATTAAATAAATCAGAATTATAGAATTGTTCCCAGTTGATAACATATTCTTTTACAGCTGATTGTAATGAAGCATCAAAGTCAAAACCGCTTTTTTCTGCAACCTTTTCAAGGCGTTCAGCTAATTTAGTGTCGATAGAAACAAGTCTTTTTTTAGAATTCATGGTTCTCATTTTCGGCTATAATTTTTGATTTTACTGATGCTGTTAACAAGATGTTTACAACGATTTGATATAAATAAAACAATAATTATGATGTTGCAACAATTTTATACGAGATTTTTTATGGTAAAAGCAAAAAACACTAACAAAAACAAAGCCAAAGCTAAGGATAGAGCCAAAAACTTTAACTACAAAAAAATTGTAACAAGAAGTTTCTTGATAGCTTTTGTTAGCATTATTTTTTTAGTTGTTTATGCCGCATACGACCTACCAAGAATAGAAGATGCTGTTAATGAAACGCGTAAGCCGTCAGTTACAATAATCGCAGAAAACGGCGATACAATCACATCTTTTGGGCAAGTTTATAGTGAGTTTGTAGATGTAAAAGAGCTTCCTTATTACCTTCCTCAAGCAATTATGGCAACGGAAGATAGACGTTTTTATAAACATTTCGGTTTCGATATAATAGGGTTTAGTCGAGCCATGCTAGTAAATCTGCGCCATATGCGTTATGTACAAGGCGGTAGCACTATTACTCAGCAGGTTGCTAAAAATGTATTTTTAACCCAGAAAAAGACGATTAAGCGCAAATTACAAGAATTATTGCTCGCTTTCTGGTTAGAGCACAAGTTTACTAAAGATGAAATTCTTACAATATATTTAAATAGAGTATATTTGGGTTCAGGAACATATGGGGTTGAGGCTGCGTCTCAGCGTTATTTTAGCAAAACCTCTCGAGATTTAACTTTAACTCAAGCTGCAGTTATTGCGGGCTTGTTAAAAGCGCCAAGTAAATATAGCCCAGCAAATAACTTAGAATTAGCTAGAAAACGGTCATCTATAGTGCTTGATAACATGGTTAGAGCAGGTTTTATTACTGAAGAACGAGCAGAAATGGCTAAAAAGTCGCCAATTATGCCTGCAAAAAACTATCGCGTTGATGGCGCAGATTATTTTGCATATTGGGCATATGCGCAGATTGAACAATATATAGGTGATGTTAATGATGATATTAATGTTTACACAACCTTAAATCCGACAATTCAAAAAGCTGCCGAAAACGCACTAACTAGCACTATGAAGTGGGCTGGAGAAAAATATAATGTTAACCAAGGGGCTATAGTTGTTTTAGATAAACATGGGGCTGTAAAAGCCTTAGTTGGTGGTTTAGATTATGATAAAAGCCAATTTAACCGTGCTGTTCAAGCGGTTCGTCAAGCAGGCTCTGCCTTTAAACCATTTGTATATGTAACCGCATTACAAAATGGATATCATAAAGACACAATGGTTGAGGATAGAAAAATCACAATTAATAATTGGTCTCCTAAAAACCACGATAATAAGTATTTAGGTGTTATAAGTTTAGAAAAAGCATTGGTTCGATCAGTAAACACAGTTCCACCTGCTATTATGCAGAATATTGGAGTTAGCAAGGTTATTAAAAATGCACGCAAAATGGGCATTAGTACCGAACTTAGAGAACTTCCATCGCTTGCTTTGGGATCAGAAGGGGTTAAGCCGATTGATATGGCAACAGCTTATAGCACGTTTGCTAATGGTGGATATAGCACTTGGGCGTATGGTATTGAGCAAATTGTAAATAGAGACGGCTATGCTGTTTATGAAAGAATGCCAAACGAGCCAGAAAGAATATTTGAGCCCGAGACAATCACAGAAATGAACCAAATGATGAAAAGCGTGATTGAAAGTGAGATGGGCACAGGTAAAAAGGCGCGTATGCCATTTGAGGTAGCAGGAAAAACAGGAACTAGCCAAGATAGCCGTGATGCTTGGTTTGTTGGCTATAGTTCAGAGTTTGTTTGTGCTGTTTGGCTAGGCAATGATGATTATAGCCCTATGAAAAACGTATATGGCGGAACATTACCAGCGCATATTTGGAAACTGGTTATGAGCGCTGCTAATTCAACTTTAGATGCTCCAACTGCAAATTTGCCTTAGCGTTGCTTTGAGTCTTTAATAATTGATGCTATATTCTCGTTTGATTGTTGGTAAACAGGGTGTTTAAACGCCTGTATTTTAAATGTTTCTATTTGTTTTATCTCATCGGCATTAGCGTTGCGTGCTTTCATTTTTTCAATCACAAAATTAAAGTCACCAATTAATTCAGCTTTTTCTTTTGGAGACCACGCTCTAGTTTGTTCTTGGTTTATTTCTTTATAAGCGCTTTTGCCAATTTTTTGCTTTTTATCAAAGAGCGTGTTTCCGTTTCTATCATAAACAGTAACATTATCTAAAAACGGTAAAGAACCAGCACTGCGAGCCATATAATTGTTTAATTTAAGAAAAACATTGTGTTGCATGATATTGGGCTTGCGGGGGTAGTCATCAGCAGATGATTGATTTTTTATGGCTTTTTCGAGGCTTATTTCATAACGCTTTGCCATACCAGAGATGCTTTTAAGAGGGTGAGCAGCTGTAAAGCAAAACTCGCTATTAAAACCAGCTTTTTTTGCTTTTCTCATTAAAGCCATAGTTTTATGTGGAGTCAGCAGTAAGCGTTGTCTGGATATACAGAGGTGATTATTGTTTTTTATAGCTCTGTCTGCTAATCCAGAAAACCATTGGGAAATAGGCGCATATTTAGCAGCATCAGTTTGGGTTATTTTGCCAACTTCATCAGCTAAGATTGGCGCAAAAGATTTTAATTCATCAACTTCTAAATCTATTAAGGAGCTAGGCTCTAATTCTTCGATAACTTTTGGCTTAACTGATGATGACTTTCCAACACCTGGCTGACCAAAAAAGCAAATTATCTTAGGCTGTTTATTAGCGACAACAGATTCTTTCCCAGCAAAAAAATGTTTTGTTGCTAGTTCTAAGGCTTTTATATTAGCTTGTTCTCTGTTTTCTGACATATTTTATACCTAATTATTATATAGACAAAAATAACACAGTAAGATTGTTTTGTCTATAATTTGAATCTTTTAATAATTTGGCAATCTGCAAATGGATAAATATTTTGGGTTGCGATATCTAGGTGATTAATAAAGAGAGAATAATCAATTTTTTGATTTTTGATTATTTTTTGTAATTCACTCATATCAAATTCATCAGTGAATTTTAATATTGAGCTATGAGCTATATCTATTATCTGATTACACTCTGCGGGAATTGGTAGCTCGTCATGCAATCTTTGTCGCATAATTTTTAATTGTTCTGGGATAGGGGCTTTAATGAATATTGCTCCAGATGAAACGACAATTTCATTAAAGTTAATTTCAAAGGCGCCTATATCATTTAATATTTTTTCTGTTCCAGATATTACCTCATCAGAAATTTCATTCCATATTTGATGTTTATCACGTCCATAATCGTGGCGAACATCTACAAATCCATAAATAGTGATATGGGCAAAGTCTGATGGCACTTTTTGAATAAAGGGACGAATATTATGAGGGCATTGCTCTATGATATTATTTTGTATCTTTTCAATTTGTTTTTTTAATTCTTCTGGCAATAGATATATAAGGCAGTAAGCTATCGATGGTTTAAGCCATATTTTATCTATTTCAGAGCGCATAATTATTTCCAATCACCGCAGATAGACTGCCAACAAGCCAAAGCTGCAAAACAAGCTGTTTCTGCTCTTAAAATTCTTTTGCCTAAGCTAATAGGTTTTGCAAATGCACATTTAGCCAGCATAACACGTTCATCTTCAGAAAAACCACCTTCAGGACCAACAACAAAAGCACTCGGGGTGTTTTTATCTGCTTTAGCAAAAGCTTCGGCAATAGGCTCGGCAGTTTCAGATATATCTAGATAATACAAGGTTCTGGCAGGATTCCAATTATATATAACACTTTCTAAAGCACGAGCTTCTTTAACCTCTGGAACGCTTAGGCGCCCGCACTGTTCAGCAGCTTCAATTGCGTTGGCGGTTAGTCTATCAACATTAACTCGAGTGGTTATGGTGTATCGAGTATTTACTGGTTGTAATGAACTTGCGCCCAATTCAGTTGCTTTTTCAGCAATTAAGTCAATACAATCTCGCTTTAATGGTGCGAATAATAACCACACGTCAGGGCAAGAATCTTGTTCTTTAATTTGGGCAGATATAGAGATGTTACCCTTATTTTTTGTAAGTTCTTGAATGTTTGCATGATATTCGCCATCTCTACCATTAAAGACAGTAATCGTATCTCCAGGGTTTAATCTCATAACATTACGCAAATAGTGAATTTGCTGAAAGTTAAGTTCTACAATGTTTTTAGATGCCAAGTCACCTTGAACAAATAAGCGAATTTTTGCCATAATCTATACCCGTTAAAATATTATTCTTTACCAGATTTTGTAAGCAATATATAAAACTATATAGTTAAAATAAAGTGAGATTTTTTATGTCATCAGCACTATCATCACAAAAAACAAATGGTTTATGTGGAAAAATAGATATTCCAGGGGATAAATCTGTTTCACACCGAGCATTAATGCTTTCTTCTCTTTGTGTGGGGGAGAGTACCATTGAAGGGCTACTCGAGGCTGAAGATGTGCTTTCAACGGCAGAATCATTGCGCAAGCTTGGTGCTGATATTTATAAAGATGATAATAATGTTTGGCATGTTTGGGGTCGTGGTATAGGTGGATTATCTGAGCCAGAAACTGTTTTAGACATGGGAAATGCGGGCACAGGTGCTCGTTTGATGATGGGTATTTTAGCTGCGCATAATTTTAATAGCTTTTTTACAGGCGATGCATCTTTGTGCAAAAGACCTATGGCAAGAGTAACCGAGCCATTAAGACAAATGGGCGCCGACTTTATTTCAAAAAGCGGTGGCAGGTTGCCTTTGGTTGTTAAAGGTAGTGATAGGCTTGTTCCAATAAGTTATGAAATGCCAGTTGCGTCTGCTCAAGTTAAATCTGCTATATTATTTGCAGGTCTAAATACTGATGGAACAACAACAGTAATAGAGCAAGTAAAAAGCCGTGATCACAGTGAAAAGATGATCAAAGGATTTGGTGGTGACATTAATGTAGAACCATTAAGCGATGGTGGTAATATTATTAAAATCACAGGTAGAAAAGAATTTATTCCGCAACACGTAATAGTTCCAAAAGACCCATCTTCAGCGGCTTTTGCTATAGTAGCGGGTTTAATTGTTCCAAACTCAGAAATGTTCCAAACTCAGAAATAGAGCTTCATGATATTATGTACAATCCATTACGTTGTGGGTTGATTGAAGTTTTAAAAGATATGGGTGGAAATATAGAAATTTATAATCAGCGTGAAACCGCGGGTGAAACATTAGTTGATATTAAAGTTAAATCAAGCAAGTTAAACGGAATTGAGATATCAGCTCAAGTTGCTCCATCAATGATAGATGAGTATCCTATTTTATCAATTGCTGCTGCTTTTGCAGGTGGTAAGACTGTGATGAAGGGTTTGTCCGAATTAAAAGTTAAAGAAAGCGACAGGTTTGGCGCAATAATAAATGGATTATCTGCTTGCGGAACTAAGGTTGAGGCTGACGAGGATAATATTACCGTTTATGGAGCAGAAAAAGTTAAAGGCGGAGCAGAGATTAAAGTTAATTTAGATCACAGAATAGCAATGTCTTTTTTAATTATGGGAATGGCATCAGAAGAAAAAATTATCATAGATGATGCGTCTTCTATTGCAACTAGCTTTCCTAATTTTATAGAATTGTTTAATCAAATTGGTGCGAATATATCGGAGGCTTAAAAATGATAGTAGCAATAGATGGTCCAGCTGCGGCAGGAAAAGGCACGTTAGCAAAGAATGTAGCTAAACATTTTAACTTTGCCTATCTTGATACGGGTAGCTTGTATCGTGCGGTGGGTTTAACTGTGCTTAATCAAGGAGGAGACCCATCTGATGAAAAAATTGCCACTAAGGTAGCCGAGGAATTTGAGGTTAAAGATATTTTTGCAATAATGAATAACCCTGAAATTCGCAACGAAAGGGCAGGTTCTGCGGCTTCTAAAGTTTCAGTTATTCCTGCGGTTCGCAAAGCATTATTTGATTTTCAGCGTAATTTTGCAGAAAACCCAATTTTAGAAAATGGGCAAAAAGCCAAGGGCTCAGTGCTTGATGGTAGAGATATTGGAACGGTTGTTTGTCCAGATGCAGATGTGAAGCTATTTGTAACTGCATCAACCGAAGTTCGAGCAAAAAGACGCTATTTAGAGCAAAAAGAAAAAGGGCTTGATGTAACGTTAGAGGCGACCATTGCAGATATGAAGATAAGAGACGAAAGAGATTCATCTCGCTCAACGGCCCCGCTAAAACCAGCTGATGATGCCGTAATTTTAGATACTTCAGAAATGAGCATAGACGAAGTATTTGGCATAGCGGTTAAAATGGTAGAAAAAAACCAATAAGCACATTTTATTGCGCGCAACCCTTGACAAAAAAATAATTAGAAAATATTATTTGTCCAACTTTTATTACTGGGCATGTATAAATGAGTGTATCAAGGGTAGAAACACAAAAAGACTTGGATAGAAAAATCCAAATTGTTAATAATGAGCGAATTCAAAAGAAAAAAGCCTTAAGAAAACAGGGCTGGGAAACTTTAATAGGCACCCTTATAGTTGCGGTTCCGTTCAGTATTGTTATGTACATGGGTGATAAAAAACAGCCAAAACAAAATATAAAAAGCAATCATAAAGAACAATCTATAATAGCCAGTAAATATAGCACGATTCTTCCAAAAGAAGAAAAAAAACAAGCTATAGAAGCTTTGGCAAAAAGCGCTGTTAATAATACAGATGGTTCAGTTTGTTCATACATAGAGTTTTTTAACCAAGAAAAACCAGCAAACTCAGTTAAAGAGAAATATGTAGAAGAGTTGAAATCATCATATAAAAGATTTCTTTCTGATAAGAGTCTAAGCCCAGAAAATAAAGAGTTTTTCATTAAAACCATAAATAATATAGCAGCGTCAGGAATTGACAGCACAACCAGTAAGTATATGGATTTTAACGATAAAGAGTTAAAAAAAGAAATGCAGAGCATACATTGGTTTAATGCTGTAAATGAAAAAAATCGTTAAAAATAGACATAATTTTTGACAAAAATGAAAAAACTCCCTAATATATAAATATGTACTCAATTAGCTTTTTATAATTCTTGCTGTTTGTTAAGAGTGGCTAGGTGTGCCTTTTTTACGGGGGAATGGGTCGTGTCAAAAGAATCTGATTATAATGAAGAAATAAAACAAGAGTTTTTAGATAAAAAAAACGAAATGTCTAAGCTTGATAAGCGCAAAAAAATTGAAAACGCGATTAATAAAACTATTAAGGCTAGTTTGGCTGTCGTGGCTGTTGGTTGGGCAATGTATGATTCTTCTGTTAAAGACGCAGAAGCTGGCCATAATTTTATGAAAGAACAGCGTAATCTAGATAAAAAATATTCAGATTTATCTGAGGAACAAAAGATAGATTTAACTGAAAAATTGATGCAAAAAATTGATAATAGAACACCATTTCTCGGTACTGATAGAGTTAGCAACTATACAACCGCTGTTTATAATGTGGTTTCAGATTTAGACGGTTCTAATAGAGGAAGTCAATATCAGCGAGATATGGCTCGCTCACTGGGTGGTTATTTAACTAATGATTCTTTGCAAACATCTAGCAAAGAAGCCCTCGTAAAACAAATTAAAGATATTGCAAAATTTGGAATATATGAGCTGTCGCAAAGCAATGGTGTTATATATATAGGTCATTCAGAGATTAATCCAAACGCAAAAGAAGGTGAAAAACCTATGGATTTTGTGTTAGATAGCGTGAAAATTGA
>QKFK01000026.1 GCA_003252195.1 Rhodospirillales bacterium | reverse complement strand
ATCAAACTTTTGTAGATATTCCAACAAAGCGGCATAACCACCATTATTCAACTCATCAAACATTTCACCAAAATAGCCAGCATTTTGCATAACATTATCGCCGACATCAATCACACAAAACCTACGCTCTTCAAACCCAGCTGGCACGACCCAGTCATTATTAGATGTTATCATTAAATGCACAAAGTTTTTTACCTTAACAGGGTCAATACCTTTACGTTCAATAAATTGGTGAGAAGATGTAACTAAGCCTTTTAAGCGACTTTCTGCCTGTTTATCCCCCGCCCAGAACCCCTCATCAGCTTGCAACAATAAACAATTTTCCATATGTGCGTTAAATTGTCCGCTTACATACCTCGCATCATCAGCTAGGCAATAGTGAGAAGAGAACAAATTACCGACGACTTGCCCCACAACTGTTTTACCACATCCCTGCTTACCTCTCAAAACGAGCGAAGTCCCCACTCTCTCGGTTGGATGTTGGATAATATGAGCAAACCACCCTATAACCCAGTTATACAACTCATCTTTGCCAGAACATACATTGGTCTTAACATGGTCTAAAAATATAGTACACTTACCATTAGTGGTTTTAGGGTGCTTATCGAAGCCCTGCCATAGATTGTAATAATCCCTAATTTTCTTTTGTGGTTCAAAACAAATTCCGCAATATTGACGACGCCACTCTGAAGCGAGCCACAATGGAGCGGTTTCTTTTTTAATTGTTTTGGTTATTTCGTTGCCTTCTTCATCCTTTTTAGTAACCCTAAGGACTGATTTTTTATTCTTAAGCCAGTTCTTAAAGCTATCAACGGATAAAAATCGTATATCTTTCTTACCATCCGGCGATATAAACTCATTTAATATGGCTATTTTATCGCCGATAATAACTACGGCATATTCTTTGTTTAATGTATCTATAAAAGAGAAGTCGCCATCAGCAGAACCAGCCTCATCATCAGGTAAAGCATCATTAGCTGGATCATACCTTTTTACCTCTTTGGTAACTCTCTTTGCAACAGCATCCATACCGCTGTTGTTGTCAATATTTTCTGCCAAGTTTCCTGCCATATTAAACTCCTGCTAGTTTGTATTTAAATGAATTATAAAAGGTGTTATTCTCTCTACCCGACATAGAAACATCTAAGGCAGATAAACGATGAAAATTAAAAGCTTTGTTCAAGATATAAGAGACAAACACAAAGAGGCTATCAAGTGGAGTACTTCCGTTCTTATATTTGTTGCCATATTTTTTATTGGTAGTTGGTATCACCAACGCTTTGGATATGAAATTATATTGCCCAACGTTAGTTTTGATTGGTTTACAAACATTAACTTTGCTTGGATTAAAGATTATCAAACGCTTATCGTAGGAATATTTGCTGCTATGGCAGCTTATTTTGCAGGTAAGCAATTGCAAATCAGCCGTAACGAAGCTAGAAATGCTAGTATTGCCAGATGCTGGGAAATTATAAATTCTTCTAGAGGCAAAAGTGGTAACAGGGGACAAATTGACTCTATCAATACACTTATTCACAACAAAGCCACATTGTATAATGCAAATTTCCACGATATAGATCTTACTAACTTTGAATTTAAAGATCAGATATTTAACGGAGTCAACTTTAGAGAATGCAATTATGATTGCACACGATTTATAAACTGCCATTTTAACAATTGTCGGTTTTCTTCTAAGAACAAAAATCCACATGAATGCGATATTAATCTCATTAGCTGTACTGGTGATATTGTAATTGATGGTAATTGCAGTGCTTTTATTACTAATAGCAACATGAACTCTATTTTGGTAAGCCTCCCTGGCATATACATTACTTTTTATGGAAGCACAAAAATAAAAAAATTTATTAATGGTATCAGTCAACAAATTTCTCTTTATACCAAAACAGATAACAAAAATACTATTCTCAATTGTATAGAGGAGTTTCAAGGACCTGAAATTATTTTTTACAATCGACAAAACGGAAATTTTAAAGAAGTCGCTAGAATAAACATTGATCATAACACCACCTCTTGAATCATATCATTAAAGTCTCTGCCTTTATCTGGTCTTGTCTCATAAACTTCTAAACCTAACTGACGAAACCGCTCTAAAGCCTGGTGTTTTATGTTATTAGCCATATCTTGGTCTTTTTCATCATTATCAAAACAAAGGATAACTTTTTTCACCTCTTCAGGTAGGTCTAAAGCAGCAAAATTAGGCAAAGAAAAGCAACTCCAAACGGATGCTTTTGAGGCATTCATAACCGATAATGCACTCTCAATACCCTCAGCGATAAAAAGCACGTCATTTGCTGGAGCAAAGCGAATTGCCCCACCTTTTACAGCACCATATAATTGCTTTGCCCTATCCTCATTTATTTTGGTTACCTTACAAGCACCTTTGGTTATTTTTGCATCGGGGAAGGTATTAAGCACTTCTTTAACCAAAGGGTTGTCTTTTGCTTCACCACAAACCTCTAAAAATGTTTTATGAATACCAACTATCTGGCGATTAGCCGCTTGTACTGGGGCTATCATCGCAGGTTTTAGAATATATTTTTCGCCATTCCAATAAGGCGTCTTAGGGTTAAATCTAAGCGTTGGCGGAAAGTCCTCTTGCGTGGCAAAGTTGATACCACGCCCCTCAAGATAGAACTGGACCATTGTCCCATATCCGCTTTTACTTTCTGCCCAAATCCGTTTTGCTTCGTTAATTTTCTTTTCGACTGAAATCTTCTCATCAGCATCACTCCTTCTTTGTATTATTGGTTTTAAGGTGGTTTTTTTTCCGCCTATACCCACATCATCAGCTAAATCATTAACAGCACTGGTAAAATCCATGCCGTAATAAGCCATTAAAAATTCAATTGCATCGCCATGAGCACCACAGCCATAACAATGATAAGTCCCTTTGTTCTCATTAACATGAAAGCTTGGTGTTTTCTCATTATGGAATGGACAACAAGCCATATAGCTATGCCCTTTGCGGGTTAGCTTAACCCCACGAGACACAACATCAACTATCGATGCCCTAGCCTTTATCTCTGCTATATGTTCAAGGGTAAATTTCATTAGGCAGCCCCCATTGCAAGGGCTGGAACGCTAGCGAGCCTAAATTTACGGCTATTTAGCCAACCTATTTGCGGAGCAGAAGAACCTACTCCGCTTTTTTCCCACACAAACCAAGCATAAGTCTCTGTAGATGAGTTCTTTTTTCCTTTATAGAATCCTGGGTACATGGTTATTCGGTCTGAAAAGACGTGAACTCTTTTAAGTGGGTATTTTGAGTGGATGGCATCATATCTATCTTGCCCAGCCAAATATTTAACATTAAGCAAAAAAGCGACCTTTTCAGCCCCCAAGCTAAATGCTTTTTCTAAGATTTTATCGGTCAACTTATAAGGTGGATTAGTAACGATATTTGGCTTTAACAAAAGTTGCTCATTTAAGAAGTTTCTGCCCCCTACAACTCTATGCTTAGGCATATCTTTTTCATACCTAGCATCGCCAAGAGTTGTTGCGGTTACCGTATAACCAGCTTCACGCAAAACAACCGCCATATCGCCCATTCCCGCACAGCATTCCCATATTCCACCCGCAAAGCTCTCAACCGAAAGCAAAGCTCTGGTGCATTCTGCAGGTGTTGGATAGAAATCATCATCAGGCCTCATGCTGCAAACCTCATTACAGGCTCACCAACACCAGGATAAGCAATTAGTGGCAAATTACGTTTTATGGCGACTTTATTCGCCTCAATTATCAC
>QKFK01000003.1 GCA_003252195.1 Rhodospirillales bacterium | reverse complement strand
GCTTACATGAAGATATTAAGATCGAAACAAAATTTCACCATTAATATAAACAACTGCAATTACAATAAAAAATAAGCCCTGTAATAATATCTCAGGGCTTTTTTAATATGTTATTTTACAATTTTGCCTAACACTAACATAGCCCGCAGTATTTGAAATGATTATCATTATTTTTGATAATTGATGCAGATTTACAAGTTAGAGATGTAAAAACATTGCGACTAATATTGTGAAAAAAGATTATACAGCTCTAATTAGAACTACAATTCAAGCTTAAAGTTTTTATAAAACGCCATAACCTCAGCCGCAGGAATTGGTTTGCTCACATAATATCCTTGAACAATATCACAACCTTGCTTATCTAAAATACGAAGTTGCTCATTTTTCTCAACACCTTCAGAGATAACCTCTAGCCCCAACGAATGACCTAAATTAATTATGGTTTTGGCAATTTGCTCATCATCATAATCAACATGCATATCGCTCACAAAAGAACGATCAATTTTAAGCCTATCAACAGGGAAACGTTTTAAATAACTCAATGATGAATAACCAGTACCAAAATCATCAATAGAGATACGCACACCAATTTCTGATAATTTAGATAAAATCTCATCAGCTTTTTGAGCATCTTGCATAACCACGCTTTCTGTTATCTCGACCTCAAGCAAATGATGTTCTATAGCATTGCAAGCTAAAACATTCTCTATTGCTGAAACTATATCTTGTTGCTGAAACTGAATAGCAGACAGATTAACCGCCATAGAGCATTCACCCATACCTTCGTTAATCCATTCCCTCAACTGACGAACGGCTTCACCCATAACCCAATCACCAATTTGAGAAATAAGACCACTGTCCTCAGCAATTGGTATAAATTTCATAGGAGGGACAAGCCCCTTTTCTGGGTGTTGCCAACGAACCAATGCTTCCCACCCTACTATTTTGGCATTTTTTATACCAACTTGAGGCTGATAGTGCAGAACAAACTCATTATTCGCAATTGCTCTACGGAGCTCTTGCTCCATAACTACTCTGGTTTCAATTTCTTCGTTTAATTCTCTAGAAAAGAAATTATAACTATTGGGCGCACTAACTACAGATTTTTGCAATGCCATATCTGCTGCGTTAATTAGTTTTTCTGCGGTATCCCCATCTTGTGGATACACAGAAACGCCTTCATAAACACCAACATTAATCTCATGTTCACCCACAAAAATAACATCTGTAATATTATCTATTAAATTAGCAGCATACTCCGCCGTTTTATTATTTGTTCTAGCCTTAGGTAAAGCTACTGCAAACTTATCTCCATCCATGCGTGAGATAATAGCATTTTCTGGCACAGAATATTTAATTCTGTTGCTTACTTCAAACAAGATTTTATCACCAGCCTTATGCCCCAATGTATCATTAATACGATTAAAGTTCATAAGGTCTATTAAGAACACAGCTAACGTATCTTTGCGTGATGCCGAACTAATCGCTGTAGATAGATGATTAAGAAAAGAGCTACGATTTAGCAAACCAGTTAATTGGTCATAATTAGCCAAACTCTGAATTCTTCTTTCTGCATGTTTTGAAGCTGTTAAATCATCATGAATAGTAACAAAGTGGGATATTTTGCCTGCCTTATCTAAAATTGGTGTAATAGTCTGTTCAACTGTATATAAAGCACCATCTTTATGGCGATTAATCACTTCATCTTTCCAGATTTTACCAGAATTAATAGAATTATACATAGCATCATAGAACTCATCACTATGTAAACCAGATTTTAGCATAGAGGGAGTTTTACCAACTGCTTCTTTCAATGAATAACCACTTAATTTTTCAAAAGATGCATTGGCCCATTGAAGAACGCCCTTCGCATCTGTAACAAATATAGCATTTGAAGAATGTGTTATTGCTGCATTTAGCAAGTGCAAATTATGCTGGTCTCTAACCAACTTAAATATAACACTTAGCCTTGCAATAAAGTCTTCTACCCTATTTACTATTTGAGGAGAGAAAGTTTCTTTATCTGCATGAATTTGTAAAACACCAACAACATCACCCTGACTTTCAATAGGGAATGAAATCATATGAACTATTTTTGAATTAGAAATCTTTGATGATATTCTATCCATTGCAGAACTATTTTCATCTAGAAATGATTTATTACCACTTCTCGCAGCATTAACATAAGGAGCTTGAGCATCTCCCATATCATTCCAGAAGATATTTCCTTCTACAAATGATCTATTAATATCACCAGAGCTTGCTAAAAATTTTATGGTTCCATCATATTCTTTACTAGCAACCCAAACAGATGATGCATCATAATTTGTTATTACATACTCACAGATATTTTTAGAAATTAATTGGATTGTTTCGCCATTAAGAACCTGTTTCATAGATGCATTAAAAAATGTATCAAGGCTACTATAGGAATCATTTTTTGCTCTAACTTGACATGATATTTCATAATCATCATCAATTTTCACAGGGGTAAAGCTAAATAACAGCTCATCAATATCCCCAAGGCTGTCTTTGTAGTTAATAAAGCTGTCATAAGAATTACCATTTTTTATGCAAGACAAAGCCTCATTAACACAGTCTAAAGCATCTGGATAAACGTCTGACAAAAGCTTTCCAACAAAGGCGCTAGCATCAGAACCAACTGGCAATGACATTGTATCTACAGCTTTTATGTAGCCTTTGTTATCTAATCTATATATTTTGCTATGGTTTTTATTCATATTAATATGACGATTGTCCAAATGGTTCAATATGCACAACTACTCTTCTATTTTTTTCCATGTTAGCGGGTATTGCCTCACCATTAGGGTCTTTGTTAGGGTATTTAGGCGCAATATCAGCAAAGCCAATAGCCTGCAACCTAGTTGGCTCAATGCCTCTTTCAATTAAGAACCTAACCATTGATGACGCTCTAGCGGCAGATAACTCCCAGTTAGAAGGAAACATCTCTGTTTTTATTGGAATATCATCTGTATGACCTTCAACCTTAAAAGCAAATTTTTTATACCTCTCTGCTTTTAAAGTGCCTGCAATTCTTTTTAATATTGGCAAAGCCTCTTCACGCAATTTTGCTGAACCAGCATCAAAGAAAGATGCACTAGCAAGCTCTAAGACCAAACCTTGCGTATCTGAGCCTAATGCAACTTCATCACCAGCATCCATACTTTGGATATCATCAGCCAAATCTGCTGCCAAAATTTGCAATGGGCGCTGAATTTCTTTATCACCAAGAACTTTATTCATACTTGCTTGAATTTGTTCAAACAAAACCACATCAACTTTTGAGGCATTACAAAGCATAACAAAGAAACAAAGCAGAAGAGTAACCATATCACCATAGGTTCCCATCCAGTCTTCACATACTTCGCACTCTTCCTCTTGTTTTGCCATAAAAAACCTCTTTGTTTATATCAATCGCTACTATGCTGGTGTTTCAGTCATATCGCGGTCAATACTATATTGATCATTAGGATCAAGATATGAGTTCATTTTATCTTGGATATAACGAGGGCTTTTTCTTTCCGCAAGCAGAGCCAAACCTTCTGTTAAAAGATAGTTTTTGTATGTAGCAGATGCATTTCTTTCAGATACTTTTTCAGAAGCAGGAATAAACAACATACGAGCAGCTAACACACCATAAAAGGTAGTGATAAGAGCCACCGCCATACTAGGACCAATAGCATCTGGGTTAGACCCCATATTACCTAGCATAATAACCAAACCAATCAAAGTACCAGCCATACCAAAAGCAGGAGCCATACCACCCATAAGCTTTAATGCATTTGAATAAACTTTATTACGAGATTCACCGCTCTCGATAGTAGCATTCAAAATATTACGAACTTCATCACCAGTATAACCAGTAACCACTAGGTCAATACCAAAGCCTAAGAATTTATCTTGTTTTGCGACAGATTCAGCATCACTTTCAAGACCTTGTAAACCATTTTTTTGCACAATGTAGCCCCATCTAATGATGCGACCAACTTCGTTCTTAAGAATAACATTACCATCTTTAGGGCTAGAAAAAATGCCTAAAATCATTTTTAGGGCAGCAGTTGTGCTTTTTGCATCATATGCAATATAAGCAGATGTAATTGTACCACCAAGCACCACAATCACACTAGGCAAGTTCCAGAAAGCCATAGGATTATCTGTAGATGTCATGATTGAAGCCAAAATCATGAACATACAACTAAAAAAACCACCTAATGTACCTAAAGACATAAAACTACCCCTTTATAAATGTTTTATCTTTTGCTAGGAGAAACGAATGCTTGAGCAGCATGTTCTTTACAATATGTTCCACCAGCACCAATTTGTTTTCCACAAAAATGGAAGTCTTTATCTTTTGGATCGCCCACAGGCCAACGGCACATATTATGCGTTAAATCTAACAAACCAATACGCTTCTTAGTTTCTTCTTTCTTTTTCTTCACTACAGATTGTTTAATTGGAGATGGACGGCTTTGCAAATTTAGCCTGTGAGCCTTACCAACTACAGCATTTTTTGAAATACCTAAACGCTTACCAATTTCACCTGTTGTAAGACCTTCTTCCCAAAGTTTGGTAAGCTCGGCTACCATTTCATCTGTCCATGACATATTTTCTGCCTCTCAATTATAAAAAAACTTATTTTTCATTATTAATAAAATTAAAAACGAATCAATCCAATTCTTAGTATTTTTTATTTTTTTTCTGTTTTTTTTACATTTTCAAATAGGTTTTTCACTTTTTCAAAGTGTTCAAGCGATTTTGAGCGGTAATTCTGCACAATTTCAGAGATACCTTCAACAGCTTCTGCATCTTTAATGCGTTGCTCTGAAGAGGTAATTACTTCTTCGCCTTCTTTTACCAACTCTCCTATATTTATCTCGCCAGCATTAGCAGCCTTATTTAATAGCAACCATGACATAACAGAGCTTATTGCAATTGATAATTTGGTAATAGCAGATGAATCAGACATTCTTTGCAATTGTCTATCAACATTTTCTTGCCAATCACCTTCTCCAACTTCTGACTTTTTATCAGTTAAAAAATCTCTTAAAGAGGTCAAAATATCTATATTCTCAGAAAACAACTCTTCAAAATCATTTTCATCAACCCATTCTGCTACCAATTAAACCTCCTTAAAAACTTTTCTAATCTTTGATTTTATATAAAAAATCATTTATATTGTAGATAATAAATTGTAGAGCATACAACTTAACATATTGTTACTCTCTTTACCAACCATAAGTTTAGGGGCTTAAATCATGAAACTTAGTAAAATACTACTTACATCTGTTGCTATATTATCGATATCTGCCAGTGTAAACGCAGAAGAGAAAAAAGTTCCTGTAGAAAACCGTAACGATGTATCAGTTGCTATATACAACAACAACTTATCTTTGGTTAGAGATAATCGCAAAGTAAGCTTTGCCAAAGGCATTAACGATATAGCTTTTGAAGATGTATCAGGCTCTATCATGCCAGAAACCGCCTCAATCGAGGCCAAAGGAGTTAACATAATTGAACAAAATTTCAACTATGATTTAATATCACCTAGCAATCTTTTAGAAAAATCTATCGGACAAGAAATCACTGTTATAAAAACAAATCCAGGAACAGGCTCTGAAACAACAGAAAAAGCAACTGTATTAAGCACACATAGCGGGACAGTTTTAAAAATTGGCGATAGAATTGAGACTGGCTACCCAGGACGCTATATATTCTCTAAAATGCCAGAAAAATTAAGAGACAAACCAACTTTGGTATTAAAACTCAACGACAAAGAAGGCGGAGAAAAGAACATAGAGCTCAGCTATCTTACTCGTTCAATGAGCTGGAAAGCTGACTATGTTGCCAAGATTGAAGAAAACAAGGGGCTTATGGTGCTTAATGGTTGGGTGACATTAAACAACAACAGTGGCGTTGAATATAAAGATGCAAATGTTCAGCTTGTTGCTGGAGACGTAAACCAAGTTCGCAGAAATATTAGACCGATGTTAATGAAAAGCATGCGTTTTGATGCGATGGCGGAATCTGCTTCACCAGCAATGTTAGAAGAAGAATCTTTTTCTGATTATCACTTATATACTTTGCCATACAAAACAACCATTGAAAACAGACAAACAAAGCAAGTATCTCTACTTTCTGCGGATAGCGTAAAATATAACAAAGTTTATGAACTCACCTCTCCTTTGGGAATATATAACGGACCTGAGCAAGATAAATTTGAGAAACAACATGCAAAAGTATCTTTACGCTTTGAAAACGAAAAAGAAAAAGGTCTTGGCATTCCATTACCTAAAGGCACTGTTAGAGTTTACGAAAAAGATTCTACTGGCAAATTATTATTTATCGGCGAGGACAGCATTCAACACACACCAACAGGAGAGGAAGTAAAACTCCACACAGGTGATGCATTTGATGTTACAGCAAGCGGAAAAAGAACATCTCACAACAAGCTTTCTAACAAACTTTATGAAGCTAGTTATGAAACAACTATAAAAAATGCAAAAGATAGTATTGCTTTAGTTGAAATAAGACACGAGCTACCAGGTACATGGTCTATCTTAGAAGAAAACCTAACTCACGTTACCGATGGCTCTTCAACTGCGCTGTGGAAACTAAAAATCCCCGCTAATAGTGAAGTTAAATTGACATATAGCGTAAGAGTTAAGTTCTAATTTATAGGGCAACATGAAAAAAACAACTTTCGCACTAATATTACTATCTCTTGTCTTGTGCTTTAACAGCACAAACACAGCTCATGCTCAGAAAATGGCAGAAGAGATGGATAAATCTTATGGTGAAATTAATGCTCGTATAAATGAACTAAAACAAAATGGTTATTTAACAGAGAAAGCTTCTAACAATAAGCTTTACACTCAATTAAACAACCTAATGAAAGAAATAATACCATACACCAAAGGAGCTTCTAGCGAAGACAGGGAAAAGCCTTATTATGAAGACAGGCTAGTTTCTATCATTAAAAGAGTTCCTCCTGAGATGTATCAATATATTGGACCATATATGCATTCTGTGCCTTATATGTCAGAACGCGTATTAAACCTACCAGGAATAAAAGAGACAAAAGGCAAATTCCCCACACGTATTGCACCTCAAATGCAAGAATATGCTGAGAAATATGGCAAATACATGTCTCCTCAGCTTTATATACTGCTTATGCCCGAGGCATGGCCACAAAACCAACCTAAATCGATAGAGAAAACTGCAGAAACAAAAATTGTTGATATGGACGCAGATCCAACCAGATATAAACTAGATATGTCTAAGGTGGAAGAGCTTGTACCTGCAAGCAAATATTATCCTAACGCTCAAAAACCTAATAAAGACAAAAAAGATCTCCCACGTGACTATAAAGCCACTCGGACATCACCTCTTGCAGAAGGAGACGTGGTTGCTTTTATTGATTCTATAGATGATGTTAGAGCCTTTGAGAAAGCAAATCCTAATCGTCGCAAGGCCATTCGCAGATTAGGCTATCGCATTAATAAAATCGGTTCATATTCAGGCGATTTTGACCCAAAGGGAATGATGCTTGATATTGCCTACCCTTGCGAGCGACTTGTTCAGCGTATCATATATCTAAACCTAGATGAAGAATTTGCCAAAACAGTTACAGCTAAACACAATTTTAACATTGATAGGTGGGCATTTGCTTGTGACAAAATAATAAAAGCATATCGTGCAGGCAATATGGATCTTGGAACATCTTTCACCATAAGCGAATGGAAAAGACAACGCAAAAAAGGTGAAATAAAATACCCTAACCTTACAGATAACGAGCACAAAATTGTTTATCAAGCGATTGACTTGTTTTTAGATATGTTCACATCTACTTACACCGATATAATGGCAGTAAAACCATATATGAAAGAAATCAAAGAACCATTCTTTGGCTATGACAATGACAACCTAATCTCATTACCAGTGTACGCAATTAAGTAATTAAGACGCAGATTTCACACACCTGTTTATTGCTTTTAAGAAAGACTTACGGTTATTTGAACAATTGGTATTTTCAACCAATTTGCCACACCTACTACAACTCACATAAATGATTTACTCCAATAGCTAAACTGCTCGTCACTCCAGAAACATAAATACACTTATACAAGCCAGATTTAATGACCATATATTAATTATAACATGTAAGCTAAGTTATAATTTAGCAATTAGCTATCAGCACAGGTGTTTTTAGAAAAGAGAATAGCAATCAATAAACACAGATTTTATACATAGCCATAGATAGCCACATAAACAAAAGAATTATACTAACAATAAAAACTAAACCAATAAAGATTGTAGAGTAGTTACTTTATCTCGCAATTTATCAAGAGTTTCGATTGAGCCTGCGCCCTCTTCTGAATACACGCCTGCAAAAGATATATCTGCAATATCTTCAATAGTTTCCATTAGACTTATTTTGGCTTCTCTATCCATATTTTCGCACAAAGATGGCATAATCTCATCAAACTTGGCAATCATACCTCTAACTCCAGCCACTTTATTTTTGCAAGCTGTGTCACTTGCTTTCTTAGACTTTTCACAAAAAACAAGCATCTTTGCTACTATTGCTTCTGCATCTTTTCTAACATCTGTCATTTTTAGTGACCTTTCTTATAATTTGCAATCTCAATAGCCATTTTGTTTCTTATTTGTGTTGCATAAGAATATTTAGAAGCAGGTGAAATATCGTGATTATCACTTACGTCTGCAACCATTACCTTACTTGGCTTATCATATATACCTTTACCAAATTCTTCATGGTTTGCATATACATTTTTATCAACATTTACTGATATCTTGTCTTTATGACGAGTAAATGCAACCAAAGCTTCTGCCCTATCAACCTTGTCTGTAATCGCAACGAACGCAGCTTTTTTACTAATACCCTGAGATGTTCTAATGCTCATTGCATATGCATAATCGAGAACATCATGCTTACTCATATTAAGAGTGATAACTTTGTCATCTTTAAGAGCAAGCTGAATTTTATTTCCCTCACCAAATGACTTAACATCTGCCAAAGTTCCTGCGGGCAAATCATTTTCACCGTTAGAACTTTTGATGCCCTTCTTAATCATAACCTTATCACCAACCGCATATTCTTTTGAAAGATACATATCTTGTACCTTAAAGTAGAATTTCTTTGTCTCTGCCAGCTGTCCAGATGCTTTAAGTTCATCTCTAATCATGTCGTTAGCCATAGCAGCGTCTTGATCTTGCACTGTTACCATAACCACATCATCATCTTCATTTTGAATATGTTTTACATATTCTGATGTAGTTTTTGCAATCACATTTTCTCTACCTTCATCAAAGCTCAAAGCTTTCTGGTTATCTTCATAAACTTTATCGTTATAGAAAGACAAAGCTTTAACAGGGTCACCATCTCTTAAGTTAAAAGCGGCTTGCTTTTCACCCATATCATTTTGACGAAGATTTTGAGTTAGATGAGATATCTCTAAACCTTTTTTTCTTGCTATATCAACAAGGTGTCTAAAACCATGACCAGCTGTCAATGGCGCAATTTGTGAAGCATCGCCAATTAGCATGCTATCATAATCTCTACTCCATGCAGCAGATAAGAACTTTTCCATCGTAAGGGTACCAAGCATACCAGCTTCGTCCATTGCTATAAAAGCATCTTTAGGTAAGTTACCCTCTTCCATTGCCGTAATAGTCTCATCAAGACCCATAGTCATGATATTGTATTTTTTCCCAGTATTAGCAGAAACCATTTGCAAGAAATCATCCATCTCATCTTTAAGTCCTGCAGCAGCTTTATCTGTTGGGGCTGTACAGATAATATTAACAGGCTTTTCTTCAAAGAATTTTTGTGCAGCATAAGCTATTGGAACAGATGACTTACCACAACCAGGAGCACCTTCTACAATTTTCAAGAGTTTACTAGAACTCATTGTTCCTGCTAAAGCCTTTTCCAAACCTTCATTAGTTTTAAGACCTGCTAATCCTCTATATTCTCTATAAGCATCTTTTGCTCTGTCGCCTGCTTCGTGGCTTATCTCTTTACCATCATCTTCAACATAGCGTTGGAGAATAAACTCCATATCCTTCTCTGCTTTAACCAAATCTGGTGCAGTAAAAACTTTTTGACCTTTATAAACAAATGACGGACAAAGCTGACCATCACCCAATAAGGTTTTAATAATTTTATTGCTTGCTGTTTTAACTACTGCATTACCTTCTCTACCTTTAGGTAAAACAATGTATCCTTGTTTTTCAGCTTGCGTCATATGTCTTGCGATTAATTTTCTTAGTTCAGCCTCTGTAAAGAATGTTTCTGCATAAGTAACATCGCTTACTGCTGAACGAGCTATTTTTCCAACAACATTAATATTTTCTTCCAAAAACGCATAAGCCTTACGTTCTACTTCCATTACATTAGACTTATAAGCATCAATCTTGCTGATTATTACTTCTTTATTATCTGCTTTGTACATATCTACCCCTCATGTATTAGGCACAAAAAAACCGACACAATATGTCGGCTCGCAAAAAGTCATAAAAAAACGCGCAATCCAAACCCGGAAGCGCGCAGACAAACAACGTCTTTATTTTCTTGTTTTTTCGTATGAGATAAAAATTATTCATTAATACTCTACCTGTTTCGTTGTTCATATTTGGGTTATAACCCATGTATTTTGAAAATAAAAGCAAAAAATACCCTAAAACATGTATTTTTTTGTTACACAATGTAAACAGCATCGCCCAACAACAAAAAATCTAGGATACATGCCAGATACAGATGATTTTATATTCAAAATAACTACTTAATAATTAACCAAAAAATCCACAATGAATACGATATCCAATTTCGATATCCAATTTCTGAATACCTCTTTGCCTCATACATTGCTTTATCAGCAGCGTTTAACAAAGAATCTGGAGATAAAGCATGATATGGATATATTCCAACACCTACACTTCCCCCTACAATTAAACGTTTTCCATCAATATTCATTGGTTCAAATATTTTATTTATAACTTTTTCTGCCGTAGCCCTAACATCTTTTGCCTGTTCAATATTCTCTAAAACTATTACAAACTCATCACCGCCAACCCTCGCCACCAAATCAGTGCTTCTAACTGCCTTTTTAAGTTTTACGGCAACTTCTACCAACACATCATCGCCAACGCTATGTCCATACTCGTCATTAACAGGTTTAAATTTATCTAAATCTAAATACAACACCGCGACATGTGTCTTGTTTTTATGAGCCTCAGAAAACGCCCTCTTTAACCTATCATGTAAAAAATAACGGTTAGGCAAGCCAGTTAAAGCATCATAATAGGCTTTTCTTTTTATCACCTCTTCTTCGCGCTTTTTACTAGATACATCTCTGACAAACAGCACAAAAAATCTTTTATCTCCACCTCCTAAATTTTTAACCAATATCTCAGCTGGAAACGGAGCATTATTCGCGCGCACACATTCCACATCACTCCACGCCTTACACTCTCTAACTAAATATTGCCCATTAGAGTTTTTATTAAAGAACCTCACCTTTCCAGAAAATAAAATATCTAACTTTTCTTGGGAAACATCATTTTTAGTATAACCAAATATTTTTTCTGCGGCTTTATTTATACATTCCAAACTTCCGTCTGCATTTATTAAAAATACTGCATCTGTAATATTATCAAGCAACAGTTTGAGCTTATTCTCTCTAAAGCTTATTGATTTTGCCTGACGGATATATTTAGTAATATCCTTACACTCAAGCATTATATAAGAACTATCAGCCAAATGAATTTCTTTAAAACTCACTTCTACGTCTAAGATTTCATCATTGCTAGAAATCATTCTAATTGGAATTTTATTATCTGACCTTGCAATATAGCTCAGCCCAATATCTCTAATTGAGGAATAATCATTATGAAGCAAATCAAACCATGACACCTCTAACTGTTTCATATTCTTTAAAAATTTATTTTTTGATGATGTATTGGCATATACGACATTGCCATCATTATCACATATAAAGATAAAACTATCTAAATCCTCAAATAGGAAAAAACTAAACTCAAAGTTTGCCTTTATAACATCTAAGAACTGACCTGCAGACTGACCTGCGTTGTCTTTCAAATAAACCATAAGCCCCACCATACTCATTATTGCCCCCAACAACAGTATAATTCTAACACAAATAATAATTATTATCAATAAAGCATGTCTTTTATCTATTTGTTATACGCTGTGGAATTTAGTAAGAATTGCTATCAAACCCTTTACCACTATAGAATTACAAGTGTTAGATTTATTTTATATAGATAAGAATATCACCCATATTACAACCAAGGAATTTCCATTTTATTCATTAGAATCGACATATTGCATGCAAAAAAGCCACCGCAAACGCGATGGCTTTTTAATATCATTAATAATCAAAGACTTTGTTTAAGCCTTTTGCTTCAAGTCCTTAGCAATATCACTAATTGTTTTATTGCTTAATCTTGGTTTTGGCTCTGTGAGCTTTTTAATAGAAACAGGAACTGTTCTACTACTTGACATATCAAGTGTGTATCCAAGTTTGTTTCTAATCCACATTGTCTTTTGACCATGAGTAGCAGGAGCTATACGCTTAGAGCCATCTGGTTTATTAACCAAACGAGAAGCATCTACATTAGCACCAATAGTGTCTTTGTAATATTCTTCTGCTCTACCTTGTTTGAAAGCTTCCATCTCTTTAGCGCGGTCTTTCTCATTAATTTGAGACATTTCAATCAAGTCATCTTGTTGAACTTTATTCCACCATTTAAGATCAGTAGCTTCCATCTCTTGGTTGATATATTGATTGATAAGTTGTTTTACTTCCTTAGGACGTTGAATTACTTCAACCATAGCATCAACAACATCGTTAACACATTCTAAGTTAGCCTTATCTGGATAATGGCTCTTAAATGCAACAGGATTATCAACAACTGGGAAAGCATTTTTAATGCCATATTTTTCCTCAATTTCTTTGTTGATTTGTCTTGCACCATAACCAACACCCATACCATCACTCACGATAGCAATACCTGGCTCTTCCTTGCCATATTGTGCAGCATTATATTCTTTAGGAACAAGCGCCATACCATCTTTAATAGACAAGTCTAATTTAATGTCAGCACGTTTCATAACAGCCATAAGCTCTGCATGAGGAAGACCAGCAAATTTAGTAAGAATTTTACCTGGGAATTCTTCTTCTAATTTTGCAAATTTTTCACCTAAGCGTTTAGCTGTAGTATCAAAGTCTTCGTGTCCACCACGAGTTGGTTGTACTTGAATATAGAACACGGTATCACGTGCTGCCTTTGAAGAGAATTTTTCGAACTCTTTTTTCTCTTCTTCTGAGAGCTTGTCATAACATGCAGAACCTTTTTCAACGGTTTCATATTTTTTAACCTTAGCCAAGAAGATATCAGCAGCTTCGATTGCTTCATCAACACCTTTGGTATAGTCTGCACGACAACCACCGATAAAGCACAAACTCTTACCTTCTGAGAAAGCTTCCACTTCTTTATAAGCGAAACCATCACATGGTGCGTTAGCTTTTTTTCTAACTTCTTGTGGGTTAATACCAATTGGATAATCTTTAATCTTAACCTTTTTGCCAAAGAACTCATATACATCGGCATATTGATTAGATTTTTTAAAGTTTTTACCAGCAATTTGTGTCATGATATTGCTCAAATTTTGTGCATCACGAGCTGTTTGACAGCCAATCACATCTGCTGAAGATAAAACTCTTACAAAATATTCTTTTACACCAGGGTGCTTTAACAATGGAGTACCATCAATTTTCATTTCGTTCATTTCTTCAACGCTCAAAATTGGAATATGACGGAACATACCAACAGGCAAATCAGCCTTTTGACCTCTTGTGTAGTAAGGAACAATTTCATTGTCATAATCTTGAGAGAAGAACAATGGATTTTCTGCGCCTTCCATACGTTTTAGCATCATTGCAGCTGTGTGAGCAGCTTCTGTTGCCTGATATCTAAAACCGATATCCAAAGCCATAGATTCATTAACTTCGCTAACTTTAGCGTTAACTTTATCCATATTAACAATTGCGGCTAATCTCTTATTAAATGAATCTGCTTTTTCTGCAAAGTAAGAAGGGTAATCAGAAAGTTTACCACCATCTTTCATTGCATTAAGAACAAGTTTCTTAACATTTGGTGCGATAGTTGTATCATCACCATATATGCGCATACCGCCTTCTGCTGACAACACGGCTAAATCAACTTTAGCTGCGCTCAAACGATCAGAAATAAACTTTGCTCTATTTTCATTTGCCATATCTGCAGGAGGATTACTCTTATTAAGCATAACATATGCAGATAATTCAGCAGCTTCATTAAAATCGATTCTTTTTTCTTGATATGCTTGATTAATACCCTTCAAAGCAAATCTCTTAAAAGTAAGATTCTTTAATGATTTAACTGCGTTCTTTTTATTTTTAGTAAAAAGATTGGTAAAACCATGCCCACCAGGCCCCCACAAGAAGTCTAATGTGTTTTGTCTTGCAAAGTCTTTTAATACTGTGGGGACAGCAAAAACTTCAACAGACAAACCATTTTCCATAGCTCCTTTAACAGGGAAAAATTCTTCTCCCTTAATCAAGCTTGATTTCTCTTCAGAAGAGATTTGAGCCCAATCAGGATTAGCAGAAGACCATTTTTCAACATTGGCTGGAGAAACTGCAGTTTCTTTTCCAACCCATGCTACATTTATACTATCATCACCAGCTTCTTTAGCATCACACATTGCTGTATAAACGCCTCCACCTGGGTTCTCGACTGCGCTACCATCATTGGGGTTAATGCTGATACCGCCACGTGTTGTCACGTGAAATACATTTCTTTTTTCGCTCATAACAAAAAAAACCTTTGTCATTATTAATGATATTTGTCTATAAACTGTAACAAAAAGTATTTCATTAAACAAGCATTAATAACGATTTTTTTCAATATATTACAAAAACACAGAAAAACCCCTAAAATCGCGTCTATAATTTTACTCACTTTATATAATAATATATATTATATATAATATAATGTGTGTTTTTTTATGAATTTAAATTCAAGTCACACAAGTGGCAACAAAACATATACACAACCCTCATATCACAAGACTCCATTTTTATTCAAATAGACAAAATTAATTTTATTTTATAGACAAAACAAACACCCAAAATATTGACAAAGTTTTATTTAAATAGCATAATCACCATTGTATATTTATAAAAAACAAGAAGGCTGCAAACATATAATGGGTAAATACAGATATTTTGATTTTGATGGCACATGCTCTGGTCTCGTAAACAAACCTGAGACAGCATTCATGGACGGCAATGTAACTTTTGCGTTTGCTCTTATGGTAGCAACTGGTGAAAACATACGTTTTCTTACTGGTCGCGGCAAAGAAGAGTTCAAAAAACTTCTTTACAACGACGGTAGCAACGTTGAAGAAAGTCCAAATGCAAACAAAATTAGAAATGCTAAAATTGAGCAAGCTCGCAAATCTTTCAAAAAATTTATGGAAGATAACAAAACAGTTAAGCTCCAATACCCAGATTTGGAAAATGTTGTAGATTATTTACTTGAAGGTAAAAATTTAGCAGACACACTCGCTAACAAATCTTGCATTACTGACCACGGTGAACTTTTAACCGTCGCAAAGGAAGATAAAGACCTCATTAGCACATTGTGCGACCAATCTATTATTATACCTGATAATGGCGAAATATTAATTCCTCGCAGTAAAAAAGAACAAAAAGAAGTTGACGCATACGTATCTAAACTTCACAAAGAAGGCAAAGAATTCGTTGGTCAATTATGTGAAGAATTCGGTTTTACTACAGATGATAAAAAAGCAAATGGCAATTTTATCGCAATAGAATACAAAACATCATCTTTAGGCGTGAACTTCAATTCTATTGACGACAAAGAAAAAGCATTTACCGCCAGTCAAAAAGTTGAAAAGTTTTTGAAAGAGCATATTAAAAATGCCCCAGCAGATTGTTTCTCTATTGAGCAAGAAGAAGCAAGAGCGGGCTCACCACCTGTTTACGAAATCAGAAGCACCGCATCAAAAGGCAAAGGGCTTAAAGCTTTTAACCTCCTACAAGACGGTATAAGCTTCTACGGCGATAGCTTTGGTAAAGTTACTAGCAAGGACAGCAACGGCAGAGAGATACGCACAGGCGGTACAGATAGAAGCGTTGGCGATGAAGCTAAAAAATCTGGAATCAAAGTTGATTTATACCAAGTAGCATCAAGCGAGGACAAAGACATAACCAATCCTGCCGATAGCTGCTACCCTAAAAAGTGCTTCCGTTCACCTTCTGACTTGGGTCTTTTCTTACAAAAAGAGATCACAGACAATATCTTAGAAAAATGCAATTCGCAAAAACTAAGCTTGTCTGAAATAAAGAAAAACATACAACGCTAGATATTAAACACAAGATAGGCAACTAGAATGCGTAGTTACAATCCAATAGATATAACAAACATAATACTAAAGGACAAACTAGCAGATGCGCCTATAACTGACTTTTTAGATCAAATCAGCTCTTGCAATGACACTGATTATGACACCGTTGGAGCAAAAGATAAAATTGATGCAGTTTGTCGATATGCCCAAGCATTTGGGAAACCAAATACGCCAGAAGAGCTAAAATCTTTTGTTATGAAAAGAATAAACTCTATTGTTTCGACAGGCAAACTTGAGGCTGCACAATTTTTGTTGTCTCTAAAAGGTCAAACAATAAACAAAACTGACATCCTTTCTATTCACAAAGAACAAAGCGTACAAAGAGATAAAACACCTTTTGTTTTGGCAATAGAAGAAAACAAGGTGGATTATATATTTTCGCACTTATCTAACGTTGGCGAACCGATAAAGAAATCTGATATGTTTGATAAAAACAACCTTACATACAATGAAAGCAACAAACTTACCGTTAATGGCAGAATTGCAGCATTTGCAATTGCGAAACATAAATATGAGCTAATTGAAAAAGAACTAAACAAATTGGGCGAAAGAACCAATATAAATGATCTTCGTAATGAAGTAACCGTTGAAGATGAAAGTATATCAACCAATGGCTCGTCAATGATAATGGCTATGCTATACACAGAACCTAAAACATTATCAAAAATATTACGACAAGATTCTGGCAAACTTGTATGTGCAGATATTTCAGAAGATTTAGAAGAGCCTAAATATTTTCATCAAACAGCGATAAAGAATTTTTTAGGACTTGGCAATCAGGTAATGTTAGACAACAGGGCCCTTAATAACATATCTAACACCTATATCAGACTAAGAAAAACATATGAAACCAACATTGATGAAGCAAGCCCTTTACCAAAGGTTTTTACAACAGCTAAACGTATTGCCCAAATACATGAGAGCAAACAAAAGAATGTTTCACTAATCGCCAACCAAAGATTAAGAGGCAGGTAATTATGAGTGATAAATTTGTTGAAATAATGAAAGAAACTTTCACAGGAAACCCTAAGGAAGATTCTAAAACCATTGAAAAATATGCTAATGAAGAAATTATGAGAAAATCTTTATTAGAGCGCAAAATATCTTTACGCAGAGAGTTAAGCGCCGCTCAAGATGAAAACAACACAGAATTATCAAGCAAACTTGAAAAAGAATTATCTTCTGTCATTAAGGAACTGGATAAATTTTAATGAGAGCTCCTTTTCTTTCAAAAGATGAGCAACAAAAAGCTCCTGCAACACGGTTAAAAGAATTAACCGAAGAAGAGAGCAATTACGTGTGGGAAGAAATTCTAGACGATCACATAAAAAACAAGCATGAAAGCAGTAAGCCTAAAATTATTTTTATAATGGGACAACCAGGTTCTGGCAAAAGTACTAAACTTGCACCAATGGCAAAACGCTTATTCAGACAAGAGCATCAAGATTTTTGTTTGGTTGACCTTGATGAGTTAAAATTATATCACCCTTACACTGAAGCACTTGATAGCAAGGGAATCTTCGCTCGTCATTACAATGGTAAAGCCGCTAGAACATGGTACGAAAAACTAGTTCAAGCAACTATTGATAACAAATTAAATGTTGTCCACGACAAACCCGCCAAAAAGATAGTTCCATATGGGTTTACAGTAACTGACATTGCAAAAAAAGCAGCTCTTTACAAACAAAATGGCTATGAAGTTGAAGTTCACGCGCTAGCTACCAACAAAGAATTAAGCTTCCAAGGATGCCTAAAAAGGGAAGAAGAAATTTTATCTCACAATAGCGAACCATCTAACAAGCACAAACCCAACAGACATATCGGGCGCGCTGAGCATGATGATCTGTATCATGACCAAGGAACTGCTATATCTGAGTTAGAACGTGATAAAAATGTAGATAAATTATACATATGGAACCGTGATAGCAATGAGCCTATTGCAGTATTTGACTATCAAAATCGCGATCCAGAATATAGCGCAAGGAACGTGTTTGACAAAGAGAGAGAACGCCCTCTTTCAGCAAAAGACTTAATAAACATGTCAGCTAATTGGAGCAAAATTGCTACATCTAAAAAGAAGAGATGCGGAGAAAATCATTATGAATACAAAGAAATTATGCAATTGTGGGAAAACACCAAACAGCAGCTTAAAACAATTACAACAGATACAAACACCATTGCATCTAACAACAGTTTAAATATTGCAAAAGCAAAAAAAGATAAGTCAAGGTAGGTGTGAATATGACTTGCAAATTTTTAACCAAAGAAGAACAGCAAAATGCGCCAATAGAGCGTCTATTCACATTAACACCCGAAGAAGAGTACGCTGTTATTAGAGAAATCAGAGATGATTTGATTGTTGGTAAAAAAGCTCCTCGCAAACCCAAAGCTGTTTTTATAATTGGTCAACCAGGTTCTGGTAAGAGCACTAAGCTTACCCCTATCGCAGAAAAAATGTTCAAACAAGATGAACAAGATTTCTGTCGCTTAGATTATGACGAACTACGTCTTTACCACCCATATAAAGATGAACTTATAAAACGTGGACAAGAGGCCGCGACATCACATATAAGCCAAGCCTCACGTGGCTGGTTTTCAGAGATGCTTACAATGGCATATATGAACAACATGAATATCATTATAGATATGCCGTCATTATTCACAAACGATGCTATGTTCGCAACTTCAACATCTAAATATGCCAACATGTTAAAATCTGTTGGATACCAGATCGATGTTCATGCCATGGCAGTTGCCCCAGAAAAAAGCTATTTAGGATGCATCAAAAGAACCACAATGATGCACAAGCACAATGCCTCATCTGAAAATTTACAACCAATCAGGATTATCGGGCAGAAAGAGCATGATATGTTAAGTAAGGCAGAAGTAACCGCTTTAACCGAGCTTCAAATGTTTAATATGCCAGAAAACATTTATGTATGGAACAGAGAGGATACTACACCATTATTGCATGTATCCAAAGACAACATGCCTGCCTATGAAGCAAATTCAGCAACAGACGCTTTAGTAACTGAGAGAGAAAAACCTCTTAGCGGAAAAGAATATATGAACCTTATTGGAGAATATAAGGACGCATACAAAAAGCTAATTCAATATATTCCCCTAAACAACTCTATGCTCCCTGAAGTTCTGGACATGACCAACAAGGTTATAAACAAACATTACCAAGCAACCAAAGATGCACTAAAGAACAACAACGTAGCTTTCTTTGATAAAATTAAAAAATCCAACAATAGAGATTAGTTATAAAATCCACTTTTTAACCATGCAGTAACAAAAATCAGCTTAGATTAAACGTGTGGACAACTTAACTCCTATTGAATAGCTCCATGTTAAAAACGAAATATTTACAGATCTCGTTCAAGGGAAAAAATCAAGCAAAAATCCTAGTGTAACTTTTGTAACACTATAGGCTGGCTCAGGTAAAAGTACTAAACTTGCAGCCATTACCAATTAGGCGCTCTGCTGTAACGGTTTAAAAAGAAAATATAAAACCAAATAAAATTAAAATAATAATTTTTGCTTATTCAAAGCTGTTGTACTTTCAAAGTCGAACGGCTTTTTGCTCATATTATACATTTTCAACTCACTGCTAATTTTTTGTAGCAGGTTTAGTTTTTTAGGCGACAATTCTGACCTTAACATTATTGCCTGAGCATCTAAATTAACCAAAGTTCCATCAGGTAGAACTCCAATATTACCAATATTATTTGGGTCAGTATCAAGCACATCATCACCAAGTGAATTTACAAACATTTTATACAAATATGTTCTATTATCATTAGTATCAACACCAGCTTTTTGTAATAAGTTACGCAACGTAACCACCCTTGGCAAAAGCTCGACATGCAAACAGCCAAAATCAACATTACTTGCCTCTGAACAAAAACAAGACTGCAACACCGCCCCATGGATTATTCTTTTAGAACCAAAATCTTTAAGAGATATTCTGAGCACAATTGCTTTATTAAAAGCCTTATTTGAGGCAGACGATAAAACAATAGAATTATCCCCGCCCCTTAAGATATTAAATTTTAACAAACCAATATCATTCAGATAATCAGCAACTTTTATAAAATCACCAACATCTCGAAAATTAACTATAGTTTTTAATGATTTTCGCTTTGCGAGTCTTTTGCAAAAGCTATTATCTTTGATTACATCATCAAGATGTTCTAACGCGTCCCAAAATGAATATGGATACTCACCTTCATCATCTATAAAACTGTATGAACCATCTGATTTTTTTCGATAAAATTTACTCGCACATATAGCAAGCTTCGCAAGCCAATATTCATTGGCTTTGTCTTCTGTAATATAATCCATGCCACTCCTCACGTCACAGCTTGAAATTATATCATAAAAAACTATATATTTCATATAAAAAATGGACATAATATAGTTTTTGTTATAAAGATTGCGTGTCTTACAAAAACAAAAAAATCAGGACATATACTATGACTTTTAACAATCTTGAGATAACAATAATTGCTATTTCAATTGCGATAGCATTGGGCGTTGCAATTGGGGCTATAAAAATACGTAACATAAGCATTGGTGTTGGCGGAATATTATTTTCTGGCATTCTAGTTGGGCATATCCTCACCAAAGAAAATATCATCTTAAATCATGACATTCTCCATTTTATAAAATCATTTGGAATGATGTTGTTTGTTTATGCCATTGGCAACCGAGTTGGCCCTAGCTTTATATCATCTCTAAAATCTCAAGGTCTAAAGCTCAATTTATTAATCCTGTTATCAATAAGCATCGCAACAATAATCACCGTTTTAATCGCAAAATGCTCTGGAATTGAAATCCAATATATATTGGGAATGATGTCTGGAGCAGTTACCAGCACCCCATCTCTTGGGGCAGGCTCTGAAGCTTTGCGTATTGCGGGTGTTGCACCAGATAAAGTTTCTCAAATTGGTCTTAGCTACGCTGTAGCTTATCCATTTGGTATTTTGGGCCTTATCACCGTTATGCTTATTGTTAAAGCAATATTCAAAATTAACATCCAAGCTGAAGAGCGCGAATTTGAGGCAGAAAATTCTCGTAAAACTGTACCTTTAGCATTTAAAGACATTGAAGTTACCAATAATTTTCTTAATGGATATTCTGTTACTGAGATTTGCGACATGGTAAATCAAAAAGTTGTTATAAGCCGAGTAAAACATGGCGATAACACTTTTGTACCAAAACCAGACACCACAATTGAAGCAGGCGATATAATAAGAGCCATTGGTAATGTTAAATATGTAAACAAACTAGCAAGAGCTATTGGCATTATATCTCAAATAGATGCAACCATGAACGCAACCAACCTCAGCTATTCTAGGGTTATTGCAACTAATTACAAAGTTCTTGGTAAATCAATCCCTGAGCTTAGCTTACATAAATTTACAGATGTGGTGATTTCTAGAATTACTCGTAATGGTATCGACTTCTCGCCATTACGCAGCCTCAAACTCCAATTTGGTGATATTCTTCATGTTATTGGTGAGCAAGAAAACATTGACGCTGTAGCAGTTAGATTTGGTAATAACTCAGCTCAAATTAATAAAGCGCAGATAGTTCCTATATTTATTGGTTTGGCTGTTGGTATGCTTATTGGTGCTTTTCCAATTTCAATCCCTGGTACAAGCATTCCTATTAAGCTTGGCATGGCTGGCGGACCATTAATGGCGGGCATTATATTCTCTCGTATAGGAAACATTGGTCCTGTTGTATGGCATATGCCACCTAGCGTGAACAACGCAATAAAAGATATGGGCGTTGTATTGTTCTTATCAATCGTAGGTATCAGCTCTGGTGCTATGTTTATTGACAGCATTGTAAATGGTGATGGTCTTAAATGGATGCTTTGGGGAACATTAATTACCTTAATTCCAGTTATGACAATTGGCTTTATTGGGCGCAAGTTCTTAAAACTAAACTATCTAACCTTAATTGGCATGATAGCAGGCGGAAACACCGACACCCCTGCCCTTGCATATGCAAGTTCATTGTCTAACTCAGATGCTATGTCTCAAGGATATGCAACGGTTTATCCGTTCACCATGTTTTTGAGAATATTATCACCTCAGATAATAGTACTACTCTTAATGGGGCAATAAGCTAATAACATCAAACAGTTTATTATTATATTTAGATGGACTAACGGGTAAATATGTTGTAAAAATCTTCTCGATGTAAATTAAATTGGGAAATTTATTATGACTTTAAGTACACTAGAAATCACAATTGTTGCCATTTGCTTGGCTTCAGCTGTGGGTGTTGCCTTAGGAGCCGTAAAAATAAGAAATATAAGCCTAGGTATCGGCGGAGTACTTTTCTCAGGTATTATCGTTGGTCACCTTTTGGCTGATAAAAATATTTCTTTAAATGCCGAGGTGATGCATTTTATTAAAGAATTCGGGCTTATTCTATTTGTTTATGCAATTGGTAACCAAGTTGGCCCTAACTTTTTTTCTGCCCTCAAGAAAAACGGTCTAACTCTAAACTTATTAATCACACTTTCAATAACTATGGCAGTGTTAATTACTATCGGTATATATAAATATACTGGTATTGAATTGCCATATGTGCTTGGAATGATGTCTGGTGCGGTTACAAACACTCCTTCTTTAGGCGCTGGAACAGAAGCTTTGAGAATAGCAGGCGTTGAAAACCTTGAAGGACCAGGGCTTGGCTATGCTGTAGCATATCCATTTGGTATTATTGGTTTGATTATCGCCATGCTTTTAATCAAAGCAATCTTTAGAGTAGATATCAAATCTGAAGAATTTGAGTTTGCAAAAAGTTCAAACCAAAAAGTAAATTCTTTGGTATTCCAAGATGTTGAAATCACCAAAAGCTTTTTTAATGACAAAGTAATTTCAGATATCACATGCCTAGTTGAGCATAATGCGGTTATTAGCCGTATTAAACGCGGCGATAAGATTTCTATAGCCACACCTAGCACCAAGGTTGCTAAGGGCGATGTAATCCGCATTGTAGCCGCTCCAGAGGCGCTTAACAAATTGGTAGAAGCTGTTGGCAAAAAGTCAGAGATTGAATTAGTTACCAAAGCTGTAAATTTACACAACACTAAGGTTGTTGTAACTAATTACAAAGTTCTTGGCAAATCAATCCCAGAGCTTAGCTTAAACGACACTTACAAAGTAGTTGTTTCTCGCGTAACCAGAGCAGGAATTGATTTAGCACCATTATCTAACCTCAAGTTAGAGTTTGGTGATATCCTCCACGTAATTGGCGAGGAAGATAACATTGAATCTGTGTATCCTTTATTTGGCAATAACAAAGGTCATTTAGATAAGGCTCAAGTTGTTCCTATCTTTATTGGTATTGGACTTGGTATTTTATTGGGCGCTTTACCGCTCACCTTCCCAGGTGCTTCTGTGCCTCTAAAATTGGGCATGGCTGGTGGTCCTTTACTTGCTGGTATCATCTTTGCTCGTATTGGTAACATTGGACCTCTCGTGTGGTTTATGCCTCCTAGCGCAAACCATATTATTAAAGAAATCGGTATTGTTTTATTCTTAGCAGTTGTGGGAATAAAATCAGGAACTCACTTCTTTGATATTTTATTGCACGGTGATGGCTTAAGATGGATGGGTTACGCAACTATCATTACCTTTATCCCTGTTATTACAATTGGGCTTATTGCTCGCAAAATATTAAAGCTAAATTACCTCACTATTACAGGTATGATTGCAGGCGGAAACACTGATCCTCCCGCATTAGCTTATGCAAACTCATTATCTGATACTCAAGCAGTGTCTCAGGCTTATGCAACGGTTTATCCGCTTACTATGTGCCTCAGAATTCTTGCTCCTCAGATAATCGTGCTATTGCTGATGTAAGCAAACCACAAACAAAAAAGGCTCGGATAATCCCGAGCCTTTTTTAATGCATTAAACAACGAACAACATGTACCAATACTTAATCTACACACCTGATAACATCAATAACTACCATAATTAACGTCAAAAATTTTACATCTCATTCCAATGCCTACACTTTATACATAAAAAAACACCGCCTAAACGGTGTTAAGAATATTGACATCGATTGGCATTTATTAGCCCTCACGGATTTCAAAATGCTCAAACTTGCCTTTTAGATATTCCATTAATTCTGTGTTTTTAAGAAAGCTCTTGCGCTCTTCTTCGGTTGTGATTAAGTCCTGCGCTATTGGACGGTACTCTTGCACAGCATAGTTTTTTACGCCAAGTGCAGATATCTCATCGGCAATCTTTTTAACATCGTCAAAGCTGAGCAATGCAGGATATAAAGTTGTTCTGGCCTCAAAAGGCACTCCAGAAGCAATAATTGATTTTAAGCTCTCTTTTACAACGCCACCAGCTTTTGCCCAACCAGTTACGTTGTGATAATCATCAAATGGAGCTTTTACATCAATA
>QKFK01000061.1 GCA_003252195.1 Rhodospirillales bacterium | reverse complement strand
TTCCTGCATCGGTTAAATAAGCTGTACCACCGCTTAATATTTGCAAATCTGCCGTTGGAACATGAGTATGAGAGCCAACCACCATAGAAACACGACCATCACAAAAGTGACCAAAAGCCATTTTTTCGCTAGTTGCTTCACCATGCATATCAGCAATAATTACATCGACATTTGCCTTTAGGCGAAAGCTTCTCAAAAGCTCATCTGTTGCCACAAAAGGGCAGTCTAATGGCTCCATAAATTGGCGCCCCATTACCTGAAACACTAAAACTTTCTTACCCCTAACTGTCTCATAAATACCATAGCCAGAACCAGCTGTTGTTTTAGGAAAGTTAAGCGCGCGAAGAATTCTTTTTTCTTTATCCATAAAAGGAATAATTTCTCTTTGATCCCACACATGGTTGCCCATAACAATCACATCAGCACCAGCATCATAAATTTGTTTACAAATATCAGGAGTTGCCCCAAATCCATGAGCAGAATTTTCGGCATTAACCACAACAAAATCGAGTTTCATTTTTTCGCGCAATGTTGGGAGCATTTTTATAACTAAGTCACGCCCTGTACGTCCAACCACATCACCACAATAGAAAAGTCTCATATTTTAACTTTCATCAAATTTATAAATATTAGCTTCTGTTATAACCAAATCTAGCCTCATGTCAAAAACATCATGTGGGATTTCCAACGCTTTTTGAACATCAAAACCAACCCCAATGGTTAAAACATCTTTTTCATTCCTTAAACCAGATATAGTTCTGTCATAATATCCACCACCATACCCAAGGCGATAACCCTCTCCATCAAAAGCAAGAAAAGGAACAATTATAACATCTGGTATCATAACATCTGAATTTTGATTAGGCTCAAACACCCCAAACGCCTTTTTCTCTAGAGCTTGTTCATCTAAATTCCACTTTTTAAACACAAGAGGCGCATCTTTATCAACAACACATGGCAATAAAACATTACCCTTAAATGTTTGAGACAAATCTATAATGTCAATTTCTGAATTGATTGGGTAAAAAAGTGCTATGTTTTCAGATTTAGTGCTTTTTAAAAATTCTCTTAAAGAATTTACAACCTTTTCTGACGCCTCTTTTCTATATTTGCAATTTAATTGATTTCTTTCAGATAGCTTAATTTTTCTTAATTCTGATTTTAAGTTATCTAAGATTGGCATCAGCAACTACTTTAAGTTTGAAGAATAACATGGAGGGCCCCGCATTTGACCGTTGAATCAAACGACTCTCGTGAACCGTGTGTTAAAAGTGGGCGCCGTATAATATGACCACGATCACATCAGTGACAGCTCCCGATAAGTTAAGTATTGGTCCTCGGACGTACGGTGCCTAACGCGTCAAGCAGAAAGCTCCTCCAATTTTTAACTTATATTTGTTCTAACTTTTGAGCAAGCGAAATTATTTTTTCAGAGATTTTATTAATAGAATTTGCCAATTCTTCGTCTTTTTTGCCTTCATCAAGCGGAGATTCTGGTTTTCCTTCGCTTTTTCTTTCCTCAAAAACTTCATCAGCAAGTAGCAAAGCCACCATAATAAGCAAGCGATTCTCACTAATCTGCCCAATTGCAGAAGTAAGTTCTTTGCCTTTTTCGTCAATATATTCGCCTAATTTACGAATTTGGTCTTCTTGCCCTTGTTGACAGGCAATATCATAAGGTCTTCCGTTCACATTTATAGTAACATGAAGCATTATTAGGCGTCCCCGTTCTCTTTAATGGATTCGTTTAACTTGGCAACTATTTCATCTAGTCTTTGAGAGACATTACAGGCTTTTTCTTTCAAAGACAAATATTTGCTTTCAAAAATTTTCATAGCTTCTAACTTTTCTTCTTTTTCAGCTAATTCTTCTTTTGAAACAAAGTTGTCTTTTATTGTAGATTGGCTTTTATCCAAAGCATTTTCTAGCTTTTGCAAAGCTGTTTCTAAGTCAGATATAGCTTGTTCTGTCTTTTTTAGTTCTGTCATCTCATTACCAGTTTGTCATAAATATATAATATCAATAGTGATAAAAATTGTTCAGTACAATTAAAAATTATGTTTTAATGATTTCGCTTATTAATATTAACAACATTATATGTATCATTGTGACAAATACAAATAAAACCGAAAAGTTATATGCAACCTTTTATACTTCTGAACAGGCAAAGCTTTTAAATCAGCTTTCAAAGCAGTTTGGCAAAGAACTAGTTTTACAAAGTCCTCTTAATGCTGGGGCGGTTTATGGAGTTGGCTGGTTTATGGCAATAAAAGAGACTATTGATAACACATGTGTTCTTGATTGCGGCGAAAATACTGGTGCTGCCTTAAGTGCTATGCGCCTTAAAATAACCGATATAAATTTTAGTGAGCAATCAGACGATTATTATCAAATTTGCCAAATGGCTCAAAAAAGTGGGGTTAGAATCCATTCTAGACAAGACAATTTGTTTGATAACCCTTATGATGACTTTGAACATTTGTGTAAAAAAGCTTTTAACGTAGATAAGATATAATGTCCCAACCTAATATAATTTTAGAATTAACAACTAGCGATAATGCAGAAGAACTAATCTCATCATTATCTGCTGTATGTTTGATATGCAACCATAATTCTAGCGATATAAAATCTATAATTAATATCGCCCGCAAAAATGATATTCCATGCTTAGTTAAAAACGAAATAGCATCCGCTGATAAACACGGCTTTGATGGAATATATTTTGACAATTACAATGAAGAAGAGCTTGGCGGAATTATAAAAGACCTTAAAAAGCAATTAGGACAAGATTTCTTTATTGGTGTAGATTGTGGGTTTGAGCGCCACGTGGCTATGGTTATGGGCGAAGCTGGGGCAGATTTTATTGCTTTTGGCAAAGCTAGTGATAGCAAAGATGCCGATGTAGAAGCAGAAAAGCTCGAACACATAAAATGGTGGAACGAGCTATTTACCGTCCAATCAGCCATATTTGGCTCTATTGGCAAAAATATAAATAGCTATATTGATAGTGATGCTGACTTTATCATTATCTCACCAGATACGTGTGACCTTAACGAGATAAAAAACGCTTTATAAATTATATAGAAAATTATAAGGCGCAATTATCCTGCCTATAATCAAGAATTAAAACAATGAATCAGATTTGAAGCTTAAATTCTGGAGAATTGCGGCGGCAGCAGGCGTTGGTATAATTTTTACGAGCGAGTGTATAATTAATACATGACTAGCAAATAAGCTTGTTAATTTAATTATAGGTGACAACGAACTTTATCAAGATTTGGTAGAAAGAGTACAGTACTAGGCATCAGGATGTTTTTCAAATGAGTTTACTATAATGTAAATGACTTGCAGAAAAATATCCTAATAACGCCGTAATGTGCCTTTATAACAAATCTATCATTATTACAAGCTCAAGAATTAGAACAATAACAGGAGTTACATTAATTTTTGAAAGGAGTGTAGATATACTACATGACTTGATAAAAATTAAGGCAATGACGCATTAGAGTTCAATTATGGGGCTTGGACTGGAGCCCAGAGAACGGATTCTATATTATCAACCCCTGCCGTTACCATCGCTAGCCTATCAATTCCAAGAGCGATACCTGTGCATTCTGGCATGCCATATTCTAGGGCATCGATTAATTCATAATCGATTGGGAAAGTGTAGCCGTAAATTTTTTGTTTGGCTTCTTGCTCATCTTCAAAGCGTTTTAATTGCACTTCTGCGTTTGTTAACTCTGAAAACGCGTTGGCTAACTCAAGGCCACATACATATAGCTCAAATCTTTCAGCTACTCTTTCA
>QKFK01000001.1 GCA_003252195.1 Rhodospirillales bacterium | reverse complement strand
TGTGGTGGCAACAATAGCAAGCAAGATAATTATATTAAGAACGCTGTTTCAAAAAACCAACAATCTATAATTAAAGAAAAATTACGCATGATACACAGCAATAAGCGTTATGGAGATAGTAAAGAAGAGCAATGGTGGTAAATATAAAAAACATTATATTATCATTAATATTTTTATTGAGCCTTAGTTGCTCTGCTTTTGCTATGGACATTAATATTGATAGCAAGCTTAGTAAGCAAGAAGCTTATACATATGAGCAAATCACTCAAGAAACAACCATAAAAACATCTGAATATTTTACATATAAAGTTAATTTATTAAATGCAGATAATTTTATTTATCAAATTAACAATAAAGAAGTGATAAATAAAAATGGAGCTTACACAGCTAAATTTATGGTGTTTTTATATGCAAAGAATATTGGGAAACAGCTGCTTCCAATAATAGACATCACTCTTATTACAAACGTAAAATCATATAACCTAAAAAACACACCAGAAGAAGTAAATGTTATCAAACAAACAATTAATGATGACATTCCAATTGCTGACAATATTGAAATACTATCTGGTGAACAACCATCTGAAGGTGAAGTATATATAGGTGAACCTATTAAGCGAACGATTGTTATAAAGGCACTAAACCTTAATGCTGAGCTGATTAAGCCATTTAACGCCACAATAAGGCAAGACGGTATGGATATAAAGCAATATGAAGGTTCTTCTAATAATAAAACATCATACGTAGAAGATGGCTTATATGGGATTAAGAGCCTTACAATGTTTTATATTCCTCGTAATAAAGGTGAATTAATATTTCCTGAGCTATCATATAAATGGTTTAATCCTAACGATAAACAAATCCACATATCAAAAACGAAAGAACTAAAATATCAGGTTATAGAGGAAGAAAAAACTACTCTTGATTATATAGATAAGATTAAAACAAATATAAAGAGCCCTGATAATATATATCGCTTATGTGCATCTCTTATATTTATAATTGTAATTTTTATAAGCCGTTATAAGCGTAAACACATAAGTAAGAAACAGCATATAAATGATGTGGTTTCAGATATGCGGACTGCCTGTAATAAATATGATGCTAAACAAGCAGAAAATGCCATTATTCAGATTGGAAAAATCATCTATAACATTGATAGTAAAGATATTATGCAGATAGCCAATTTAACAAAAGATGATGAATTTGTCGCATCTGTATCAGAATTATCTGCTTATATCTATAACAATGATGGAGCAGGGTGGAATGCTGATGAAATGTTTAGTTTATTTAAAAACATCTGCAATAACAATCAAGCGGATAATAAAATAAAGAAAAGGTACAACCCAGAAGAATTGTACCCTTACTAAAAACTATATTATCGTCCCATCTGGAATGATTTTATGTTTGACAATACAGGGTTATTTTTAAACTGATTAAGTTTTCCAACTGCTATGTTGCCAATATTATTATTTGGATATTGTGAGCGTATTTCTCTTAACACATAAATAGAGTTTTCTCTAGCCTCTGAAGAAAGAGCTGTGTCGTGGTTAATATTAAGAGCCATCTGAGTAGCTAGGCGTTGATCAAGCTTATCTTCACAAGAAACAACTTCGGCTGAGAAGTTCGCATATGCTTCCTTAATGGAGATATCTTTCTTGTTTTTCTCTAGCATTGATGAATATATATTAGAAATCTTCTTAATATCATATTGTACCATAAGTGTATCGTCTACAGGTTTATATAATTTAAGCTCAGATATCCTTTTTATTGCCTTCTTTGGATTTTTATCTGCAATATTCGCAATAATATCTAATTTTTTATCGTTTATATCAGCCATTATGCACGCCAATCTTGAATGTTGTTATATAAGCGAGAATGATAATATAATTGCAAAAATTTGTCAATTACATGCAATTGTTATGCAAACCAACCTTTATTTATGGGTTACCATTCTAATATAACTTTGCCAGAATTACCTGAACGCATAGCATCAAAACCTTTCTGATAATCATCAATACTAAAACTGTGAGTTATAATTGATGATATATCTAGTCCTGCTTGAAGCATGGAAGACATTTTATACCATGTTTCAAACATTTCACGTCCATATATACCTTTAATATGCAAACCCTTAAATATTACATTGTCCCAGTTTATACCTGTACCTTGCGGAACAATACCAAGCAATGCAACTTTACCGCCATGGTTCATGTTTTCTAGCATATTTTGTAAAGCAGTTGCATTTCCTGACATTTCTAAACCAACATCAAAACCTTCTGTCATGCCTAATTGTTTAATGCAAGTGCTTACTGATGATTTCGCTACATTAAGAGCACATGTAACACCCATCTTTTCTGCTAGTTTTAGCCTGTATTCGTTAACATCTGTAATAACAACATATCTAGCTCCAGCAAAACGACAAATTGCAGCCGCCATAATGCCAATAGGGCCTGCTCCAGTGATTAAAACATCTTCTCCAACTAAATCGTAAGATAGGGCTGTATGTGTCGCATTTCCAAATGGATCCATAATTGCAGCCATGTCATCACTAATTGAATCAGGTATCTTAAAAACATTAGCTGCAGGAATTGATAAATATTCAGCAAAACAACCTGGACGATTTACGCCAACACCTTTTGTGTTACGACATAAATGTCTACGGCCAGCCTTGCAGTTACGGCAATAACCACATGTTATATGGCCTTCGCCAGATACTCTATCTCCAACCTTATAGCCATAAACTTCTGAGCCAAGCTCAACAATCTCACCAACAAACTCATGACCAACCGTCATTGGTACTGGAATAGTTTTTTTTGACCATTCGTCCCAATTATATATATGCACGTCAGTGCCACATATAGCGGTCTTTTTTATCTTAATTAAAACATCATTAGAACCAACAATCGGCATTGGCACATCTTCAAGCCACAAACCTTCTTTTGCATATCTTTTAACTAATGATTTCATTATCTTATAACTCCAAGTTCTTTTCCTGCGTTAATAAAAGAAGCTACAGCTTTATCTATTTGCTCTTTAGTATGAGAAGCTGACATTTGTGTGCGAATTCTTGCAGCATCTTTAGGGACTACAGGGTATGAGAAACCTATTACATAAATACCATCTTCTAATAGCATATCAGCCATTTTTGAGGCTATAATAGCATCACCAATCATAACAGGAATAATAGGGTGACCAGCACCAGCTAGCTTAAACCCAGCTTCTGTCATCTTAGATCTAAAATATTCGCTATTTTCTTTTAGTTTTTTACGAAGGTCTGAGCCATCAGCAACGATATCAAAAACTTTACAAGATGCACCAGCAATGACTGGGGCTAAAGTATTTGAAAACAAATATGGTCGAGAGCGTTGTCTTAACCATGCGATTATCTCTCTTTTTCCGCTTGTATAACCACCAGAAGCGCCACCTAATGCTTTACCAAGTGTGCCAGTGATTATATCAACCCTGCCTTCTACTCCACAATATTCAGCTGTTCCGCGGCCATTCTCACCAATAAAACCAACAGCATGGGAATCATCAACCATAACAATGGCATTATATTTGTCTGCTAAATCACAAATTGCCTGTAAATTTGCGATAACTCCATCCATTGAGAATACGCCATCAGTTGCTATCATTTTATAACGAACACCTTGACGATTAGCTTCAATTAAACATTCTTCAAGCTCTTGCATATTATTATTAGAGTAACGGAAACGCTTTGCTTTACACAATCTCACGCCATCAATAATACTAGCGTGGTTTAATGCGTCACTTATAATTGCATCTTCTTCTGTAAGTAATGTCTCAAACAA
>QKFK01000076.1 GCA_003252195.1 Rhodospirillales bacterium | reverse complement strand
ATCATTAATCAAGCCAATAACTTCACCAATTTTTTTAGATGATTCATTTAAGCGATTAAATATATTGCTGGTTTTTTCTGCTTCTTCTGATGCTTTGTTAGCAACATCGGTTGCAAGGGTTACTTGACGAGATATTTCTTGAATAGAAGATGATAACTCTTCAGCTGCGGATGCAACAGTTCCAACGTTAGCAGTTGCTTGTTCAGCGGCTGCAGCAACGGTTGATGCTTGCATGTTTGTTTGTTCAGCGTTAGAAGACATGTTTTCAGCAGTTGAGCGCATTTGAGCTGTTGCTGCTGCAACAATTTCTATCATCTCAGATACTTTTACATCAAAGTTGTTTGTTAGCTCTTCCATTTTACGGGCACGCTCTTCTCTTCGGGCTATGTCTTGTTTTTCTTTTTCTTCAAGATCAAGTTTGCGTACAATGTTTTGGCGAGAAACTTCTAGAGCGTTAGCCATTTTACCAATCTCATCAACTCTTTCTCGTCCAGGGATTGTTACATCAACGTTTTCATCAGCCAAGTGATTAACTACAGTTGTCATCTTTTCAATCATCTTGGTTTCTCTAGTAAGCATAATTCCTAGAACGATTAATATTAGCACTGCCAAAATTGCTGATCTTTCTGTTAGAACAGATTGAGCTTTTTTAATTGCTTGCTCATATTCATCTTTAAGAACACCTACGTATAATATGCCCAATACGTCACCTTTGCTGTCAATAATAGGTGAGTATGATGTGTAATATCTTTTGCCTAAAATGTCTGTTTCACCATCAAATTGTTTTTTCGACTTAAATATGCTGTCATAAACTGGGCCTTTTGCAAGGGCTGTCCCAACTGCTCTTTTGCCGTCTTTAACAACGTTTGTTGATACTCGAGTATCTTTTAAAAATACAGTTGCTGTTCCACCAATAATCTCTTTTACTTTGTCCACAATTACGGTGTCATCGTTCAAAAGATACGAACCAGCATATAGTTTATCTCCATATAAAGAAAATTCGCCTTTACTGCTAACGAGCTCCTTAAAGACGTTTAATCGCGAGCGCTGGTTCTCTTGTGCTAATTTATTCATGTCAGTTTTGACAACTATTTCAGCTGATACAACCAAGCCTACACATAAAATTAGAAGCAATAGGCCGCTTGTAAATAATAATTTTGTGGAGAGTTTTTTAAATTTCATAACATACCTCTTTCTTTTATTGTTTAGGAAGTTTCTTCCCTGTTTTTTTATTTTTATAACCTTCACTTCTTTGTGCAGGTCAGGTAATTTTTTTGTAACTATTATTTTTATATGGAGAGTATTTATTGAAATTCATCTAGATAAAACGTCTACCATATTTGTATAGTGTGAGGGTAAATCTAATAGTTACATTTATTAAAAATATTCAGCTAGTAGTTTGTTTTATTTGTTAAATAGCTAAACATATATATTGTACTACTTTAAGCAGAGCTGTTCATGATATCAATTATATTGGTTTGATATATACTAAAGGACATGTTTATAAGCTATTGAATATATGGTTCTTGTGTGATCTAAATCACATAAAAAGCGCAGTATGCCTATATACTGCGCTATGCATATTACATATTATTTTATTATATTTTTTTAATGTTTTCTAAGAAGCTGGTTACTTCAAACTTTAAATCCTCCATGTTTTTAGCTAGAGAATCGGAAGCTTGTAACACTTGCTCTGCCGCAACGCCAGTTTCGGTTGCAGCCCTAGAAACTATTGTAATATTCTCAGATACCGCTTTTGTACCAGTTGATGCTTGAACTACATTGCCTGCAATTTCTTGTGTCGCTGCATCTTGCTCTTCAACTGCACTCATAACTGCTGATATTACTTCGGCTATGCGGTTGATTATATTTGTGATGTTCTTAATCGCGTCAACCGCATCGTTGGTATCTGACTGAGATGTCGAAATTTGCTCTGAAATCTCTTCAGTTGCTTTAGCTGTTTGGTTAGCAAGGTTTTTAACCTCATTAGCCACAACAGCAAATCCTTTACCTGCTTCACCAGCTCTAGCTGCTTCAATAGTTGCATTAAGAGCAAGTAGGTTGGTTTGATCTGCAATGTCATTAATCATGCCAATAACTTCACCAATTTTTTTAGAAGAATTATTTAATCTTTCAAAAATTACACTTGCTCTATCTGCTTCTTCAGATGCTTTATTGGCAACATCAGTTGCTAGTGTGACATTTCTGGATATTTCTTGAATGGATGCAGATAATTCTTCTGCTGCAGAAGCAACAGTACCTACATTGGTTGTGGCTTGTTCTGCGGCTGCTGCGACATTTGATGCTTGCATGTTGGTTTGTTCTGCATTGCCAGACATGTTTTCAGCCGTTGTGCGCATTTCTGTTGTTGCTGAAGCTACAATCTCAATCATTTCAGATACTCTTATATCAAAATGGTTGGTTAGCTCTTCCATCTTATTCGCGCGGGCTTGTCTTCGGGCTACTTCTTCCCTTTCTTTTGCTTCAAGATCAAGTTTTTTTATTATGTTTTGGCGTGCAATTTCCATAGCTCTTGCCATTGTGCCAATTTCATCTTTGCGCTCTTTGCCATTAACATCAAACTCTGTTTGCTCTCGTGAAAGCTTGTCGATATTTCCTGTCATTTCTACTACGGGTTTGGATATTAATGATGCTAGGAACAATCCGACTAGTATAAGTAATAATAATGCAGTGGTTACTATGCTTATTATAATGTTCTTGGCTAATAGAGCATTTGATGTGTTTTCTTTGCTTATGCTATCTGCTGACTTTGCATTATATTCAGTTAGCTCTCTTAAATATTTTCCCGTATCGCTAAAGCATTTGTTGTTGCTAACAAAATATGAATATGCTTCTGCATTAAGTCCGCTTTCTATCATTTCTAATATTTTGACACGCAAATTTCTATATTCTTTTAGACTCTCTTTTAGGGATGTTATAATTTCTTTTTCTTCATCACTTAACTGTTTCTTTTCATAATTTGCCATATTGGCATTAAATAATTCAGCCCGTCTTTTAAGGTCGTCTAAATGTTTTTGTTGTTCTTGTTTGTTGTTGGTTAAAATTATCCATAATAAATTGGCTTCGTTAGCTCTAAATTGTGATCTGTTTTCGTTCATCCATTTTATGGGGAGTAAGTTATCATTGTATAAAACACTGCTACTTTGTGCTGTCTGATTGTTGTAATGATAGCCTGTGTATCCTGCGATGGCTGTGAATAATGCTGATATAATCACAAAAGATAATACTTTTTGTGAAATCTTGAGGTTTTTAACCCAGTTCATATCTACTCTCCTTACTATGGATATTTAATTATCTAATCGTGAGAAGTCTGAACCTTATATTAGGCTGTATCAATATGCCCAAGTGTATATGCAACCTTGGGTGTATGGTTGCTATACTTTTACCTCTGGTTGTTAAATTGTATAATCGTAATGTAATTTGTTACTAATTTTTAATATATCCCAACGTATAATATATATTTGGATTAGTGTCTAAGTGGTTGTTGTTACGATAAAAAAATAACAATATTTAACTTGGTTATACATATTTTGTTGCATTGTAAATATCATATAGGGGCTAAATGAAGATTAGAATTGAGCAAAAATCCGATTATAACAATACATATGAGTTTGTGGCGAAGATTACTAGCGATACAGATAGGGCGCTTTTTATTGAAAAGTTAAAGGCGAATCCATGTTTTGATAAAAATCTATCAGCCCTTTGTGAACGTGATGGAAAAGTATTGGCTTATGCGCTTATGATGCCTGTATATTCAGAGCTTAATAAATTAAAGGGTGTCTATTTATCATCTGTTAGAGTTTCTTCTGATGTTGCAGGTCAAGGAATAGGTGTTAAGTTAATAAAATACCTAATTAGTAATGCTGTTAAGTTAGGTTATAAATATATTTTGGCTGTTGGTAATAATGAATATTATACCAAGCTTGGTTTTGGCGTTTGTAAGAATGAAGATATTGTTCCACCATTTTCTGGAGTGCCAAAAAACAATTTTCTAGCTTATGAAGTGGATGGTTTTTCTTTGGCAGAGCTTTTGGGTAAAATTATTTATCCTAAGGAGTATTTGGATATAAGATGGTGAAGTCGAGCCGTTGGGGTGGCTCGACTTCTTGATATGGAAGATTATAATTTTTTGATACCGCTCAGAAAACCGGTGACCTCTGATTTTAACTCTTCCATACTCTGTGCTAAAGAATCTGCCGCTTGCAGAACTTGTTCTGCAGCAACGCCAGTTTCTGTTGCAGCTCTAGAAACTATTGTAATATTCTCAGATACAGCTTTTGTGCCAGTTGATGCTTGAACTACGTTGCCTGCAATTTCTTGTGTTGCGGCGTCTTGTTCTTCAACGGCACTCATAACGGCTGATATTACCTCTGCAATTTTGTTTATAATCTCAGTTATGTTATGGATGGCGTTAACAGCATCATTTGTATCTGTTTGAGATGAAGATATTTGTTGTGAAATCTCATCTGTTGCTTTAGCTGTTTGGTTAGCTAAGTTTTTAACTTCATTGGCAACCACAGCAAAGCCCTTACCTGCTTCACCCGCTCTGGCTGCTTCAATTGTAGCATTTAGGGCAAGAAGGTTTGTTTGGTCGGCAATATCATTAATCAAGCCAATAACCTCACCAATTTTTTTAGATGATTCATTTAATCTGTCGAATATATCACTGGTTTTTTCGGCTTCTTCTGATGCCGTTGTGGCAACTTCGGTTGCTAGTGTAACTTGCCTTGATATTTCCTGAATAGATGCTGAAAGCTCTTCTGCTGCTGATGCTACAGTGCCAACATTTGTAGTGGCCTGCTCTGCGGCTGCTGCTACATTTGATGCTTGCATGTTGGTTTGCTCTGCATTGCCAGACATATTTTCAGCTGTTGTGCGCATTTCGGCTGTAGCTGCTGCAACAATCTCAATCATTTCAGATACTTTAACATCAAAATGATTTGTGAGTTCCTCCATTTTTCTTGCGCGCTCTTCTCGTATGGCAATTTCTTGGCGCTCCTTAGCTTCCATCTCGAGTTTTTTTATGGTGTTCTCTTTGGATATGTCTAAGGCTCTGGCCATTACACCGATTTCATCGCCTCTTTGTGCCCCATCAACAGAAAAATCTGTCTCTTCTCTTGATAATCTATCAATGATATCTGTCATGACGCTAACAGGAGATGTGATAAGATTTTTGATTAACAATGCTAATATAATTGACATTGCAATTGTTAGGGTTGTTCCAAGGTAAACTAATGTTGAAACTTGCTTATTTGCAATAGCCATAAGTTCTTTTAATGGAACGGTAACCTGTAATGTCCAGTGAGAGTTTGATTTACCTATTTTTACAGGCATAAAATCTATTATAGTGTCAGATTGTAGCGCTTTTGAGTAAATGTTTTCTCTTAGCTCTTTGCCAGCTTTAAGAGTGTTAGATACATCGCCATAATATGAATTGAAATCAGGTGCATATGTTCCTAATTTGTTAGGGTCTTTGAATGCGATGAAGTTTAAATCATTTGATAAAAGAGCTGTGTAACCATTGTATGGTGTGATTTCAGCTAGCTTTTTTTGTAAACCTTCTAAGGCATATACTATACCGATTGCACCTTTGAATACTCCGTCAATGATAATTGGTTCAGCATATGTTGTAATTAATTCTGTTGATCCAGGTGGAGTGTATGGCTCTGTTATAAAAGCTTTTTGTGTTGTTTTTACTTTGTTGTAAAAATCTCTGTTTTGATAATTGGATAAAAATTTAGCTGTCTTTGCTCCGTTTTCATACATGTATAATGGAGCAAAGTGGCCGTTCTCATCTGAATAAGAGCCACTGTTTTTGTATAGGCTATCCATTCCATCAAAGGCATCTGGTTCCCATGCTTGCCACACACCATAAAGATTTGATGTGTTTAAGAATGTGTTTTCAGTCATTTTGCTGTAAAAAGCTCTATCTCTAGCGCCTTTTTTATAAAATGTAATTGTGTTTTCTTTTAGGGTCTCAATCGCTGATAGTCCAGGGGCTATGTGCATGTCGACATAGTTTTTAATTCTTAGAGAGATGTCGTCGATGTGTCTGTTTGCGCTTATTTTGAAATCAGATTTAATTTCGTTGGAGCTTATATATGCCAAAGAGCTTATGCCTGCAATCATAGCAATTATAACAAATACGAGAGTTTTTGATAATAGTGATAGTTGGTTATAAAATTTTTTCACGCTTCACCTTAATTTGCTTGTAGTGTTAAAAAATATGTATCACGCATATGTGTATCAATATGATATATATCATAAATATCAATTGGATAATGCATGTTATACATATATTAATTATATACTCAGTACTATATTGTTATAAAAAATATGAATCACTATAGCTAATAGTATATACAATATAGCCGAAAGTATAGATTGGTGTTCGCGTGTAAATTTATATTCATGAAATTAATATTCATTATCAATGGTTTATTATATTTATAATTATTAAAATAAGATAAATATTGATGCCGAGTTTTATTGAAATTAATTAATAAAATCATATATCTTTTCTTATTTGCTTACGTTATTATCTAATATCTTATAAAAATAGTAGAGAATCCGAGGAAAGTTGTGATCTATAATACATTGATAATTGGGGCTGGGGCATCAGGGTTGTTTTGCGCTATGACAGCCGCCTCTAACGGTAAAAAAGTTTTGGTTGTTGATCATAATGATGAGGCTGGTGCTAAAATACGTATATCTGGCGGTGGAAGGTGTAATTTTACAAATATATACGCTACTTTTGAAAATTATGTTTCTTCAAACCCAAGATTTTGTATTTCTGCATTAAAGCAGTTTACACCTAAAGATTTTATAAAATTATTAGATGATGCTAAAATTCCGTATCACGAGAAGAAGCTAGGACAAATGTTTTGTGATAAATCATCAGAAGATATTATAGATTTGCTAAAAAATAGATGCTTATCCTTAGGGGTGGTGTTTGATTTAGGTTCTGAGGTGATGTCTGTGGAAGAAGCAGATGGAGCATTTTTGCTAAAGACAAATAAGGCAAGATATACATCTGAAAAGCTCGTAGTTGCCACGGGGGGAATGTCTTTGCCCAAACTTGGAGCGACAGATTTTTCTTATAAACTTGCAAGGCAATTCAAACATAAGATTATTGAGCCCAAGCAAGCATTGGTTCCGTTACTATTAGATGATTGTGCTGGCCTGAGCGGTCTTTCTGTCGATGCAGAGGTTAAATGTAATAAAAAATCTTTTAGAGAAAACATATTGTTTACACATGTTGGGCTTAGTGGTCCTGCAATTTTACAAATATCCTCTTATTGGGACAGGGGGGATTTTATTGAAATTAATATGTTGCCCAATTTAGATTTGTTCGCTGAATTAAAGCTATTAAAGCAATCATCGCCAAATAAGAAACTTACAAATATATTGTCATCATATCTGCCTAAGAGGTTAGTTGAATATATATGTTCTGAAATGAAACTAGATAAAAACATATCAGAGCTTAAAGATAAAGAGTTACAAAAACTTGGAGATAGATTGAACCATTGGAGGATTGTTCCTAAAGGAACTCAAGGTTTTAATTATGCTGAAGTAACAAAAGGTGGCGTTGATACAAAAGAAGTATCATCAAAGACTATGGAATCTCAAAAGCAAGCAGGGCTGTATTTCGTTGGCGAGGCATTAGATGTAACAGGGCACCTAGGAGGCTTTAATTTGCAATGGGCTTGGTCATCAGGCTACGTTGCAGGTCTTAATCAGTAATATTAAAAACTTGTAGTAGAGTTTGTATCCAGAAAATATTGTGCTCGATTACTTATTGGTTTTGTGGGTTTTTCGGCTGTGCAGGATTGTCTAATCTGTATTATTGTTGCGTTCTAAATATAAAAAACAAGCCCCAAATTTAGGGGCTTGTTTTTTATGTTTATTATTGCTGTTTGTTTTTCTCGGTTAACCAAGTTACTATGCAATAGAATAGTGGAATGAATAAGGTTGCAATGAAGGTAGCTGCGAGCATTCCTCCAATAACACCTGTTCCAATCGCGTGACGGCTAGCTGAACCTGCACCAGAGCTGGTTGCAAGGGGTAGACAACCTAATGTAAAGGCTAGCGATGTCATGATAATTGGGCGGAAGCGCAACTTAGCTGCGTCAAGTGCTGCTTTAATAATGTCTTTTCCCTTTTCGTGCTCTGCCATAGCAAATTCAACAATAAGAATAGCATTTTTAGCAGATAAGCCAATTAAGGTAACTAGTCCGATTTGGAAGTATAAGTCATTATTTAGCCCTCTGAAATAAATCGCACATAATGCGCCAAATATAGCAAATGGAATTGATATGATAACTGATATAGGCAATGCCCAGCGTTCATATTGAGCCGCTAAAATCAAGAACACCATAATCAAACCAAATATAAAGGCGGTTGAACCAGAGCCTGAAGAGCTTTTTTCTTGATAAGCAGTACCAACCCATCCTAGAGAATATTCATCACCAAGAACTTCCTTAGTTAAATCTTCCATGGCTTTAATTGATTGTCCTGAGCTGTATCCAGTTGCTGGTTGACCAAGCAATTTAGCAGCTGGGAACACGTTAAAACGCTCCACAACGTCAGGACCAGTAATTCTTTTAACTGTTATAAGAGACGCTAAAGGCACTAACTCACCAGAGTTTGATTTAACAAATACACGTTTTAAATCTTCTGGTGAACGTCTAAATTCACCTTCTGACTGAATGTTAACACGATAGTTGCGTCCGTATAAGGTAAAGTCATTTACATAGTAGCTACCAAATGTGCTTTGCATAGTGCTAAACACAGTGTTAATTGGAATATCAAGTGAGCGTGCTTTGTCTCTGTCTAGCTCAATATAATATTGAGGAGTGTTAACCGATAAGTTAGAACGTACTTGGGTTAATTCTGGACGCTGATTTGCGGCGGCTACTAGTTTGTCAGCTGCTTTGGCTAATTCATAATAGTCACTGCTTGTACGGCTTTGTAGATAAACCTCAAAACCACCTGTCATACTAATACCACTAATCGCAGGAGGGTTAAAGGCAATGGTAATACCATTATTTAAGCCTGCTCCCATTCCCATAATTTGCCCAACAATGTTACGGGCATCAAGTTCAGGTGTCTTTCTCTCGTTCCAATTGTCTAGATTAACGAACGAGGCACCAGTGTTAGTTTTGTTGGTGCTGGTTAAAATATCAAAACCAGACATTGTAACCAAACCAGCTGTACCTGGGTTTTTAAGAATTCTCTGGGTCATCTCTCCAGTTAGCTTCTTTGTTCTTTGTAGAGATGTTGCGGGCATTAATTGATAAGACACAACCACATAACCTCTATCTTCATCTGGAACTAATCCTCCAGGGATATGGCGGAACATAAAGAATATTGCCGAACCAATCATTGCAAAGATGATTACAGACAAAATTACGTTACGGATAAAGAAGTTTACCGTAGAAACATATTTATTAGTTATGCTCTCAAAAAAGCTATTAAACCACCTGAAGAATAAAGGGGGTTCTTTATGTGTTGGTTTTAAGAATATCGCGCATAATGCTGGTGTTAGGGTTAACGCAACTAAACCTGAAATACAAACAGAAACAGCAATAGTAACCGCAAATTGACGATACATTTCACCAGATAAACCTGTCATAAATGATACTGGTACGAACACAGATACGAGAACCAATACAATCGCGATTAAAGGCCCTGTAACTTCATTCATAGCTTTTATACAAGCTTCCTTAGGAGGTAGCCGCTCTTCTTTCATGATGCGCTCAACATTTTCAATAACAATAATAGCATCATCCACCACGATACCAATCGCCAATATCATGCCGAATAATGTGAGCATGTTGATAGAAAAGCCCATAGCAAGCATTCCTGCAAATGTTCCGATAATAGAAACAGGCACCGCTAAAATAGGAATGATTGTCGCTCTCGCGTTTTGCAAGAAGAGATAAACAATTAAAATAACAAGAATAACGGCTTCAGCAAAAGTATGAATAACTTCCTCAATAGATATTTTAACAAACTGTGTAGTATCAAAAGGAATTACATATTTAATACCCTGAGGGAAACGAGCAGATAATTCATCCATCTTTTTTTGAACATTTACAGCTGTTTGTAAAGCATTGGCTCCAGGTTGTAAGAATATACCAATAGGAACAGCTGATTTGCCGTTGTAAGCACCAGAGAAGCTGTAATCTTGAGCTCCAAGTTCAATTCTTGCTAGTTCTTTTAAGCGTAGTGATGCACCATTTTTAGAAGAACGTACAATGATATTTCCAAATTCTTCTGGGGTTGTTAAACGACCTTTAGTGGTAACAGTATAAGTAAATGCAAGCTCCTCATTTATTGGTTCTTGTCCAAATTTACCTGCGGCAAATTGAGCATTTTGCTCAGATATTGCTGAGGCTATATCTGTTGGAGTTAAGCCATATTGAGCTAATTTTTCTGGGTTAATCCATATGCGCATAGAATATTCGGTTGAGCCAAATAATCTGGCAGAACCAACACCTGGGACACGTTTTAAATCATCAATTACGTTTAATAAGGCGTAGTTACTAATATAAACGGAATCATATTGCTCTGAATCTGACATCATAGATACAAGTAGCAAAATATCTGTTGAGCGTTTATCAACGGTAACGCCCTGACGTCTTACTTCTTCAGGTAGGCGGGCTTCTGCTGCCTTAACGCGGTTGTTTACTTGGATAGAAGCTTGGTCGGGATCTGTTCCAACTTCAAAGTTTACGTTAATGCTTAGCGTACCACTTGATGAACTAGATGAGTTCATATAAATCATATGTTCAACACCGTTAATTTCTTGCTCTAAAGGAGCGGCAACAGTGTTTGCAATAACCTCAGCTGTAGCGCCAGGGTAATTGGTTGAAACCACGATTTGCGGTGGAACAATGTCGGGATATTGAGCAATAGGTAATGCAAAAATAGAAATACCACCTGCTAATAAAATAACGATTGAAATAACCGAAGCAAAAACAGGTCGGTTAATAAAGAATTTGGATATCATATCTATGCCTTTCTCGCTATTATAGTAGCAATTATTTGCTAGTGACCTTAGCTTCTGTATTAGGGGTTTCTATTTTAACTTTTTGCCCAGGTTTGGCTTTAATCATGCCTTCGATAATAACTACGTCGCCATCATTAATACCTTCTTCTATATCGATTGAATCGCCTACTTTTAACCCTGTTTTAACTGGGCGGATTTGGGCGTTAAAATCTGTGTCAACAATCATTACAAACTTACCTTGTGGGTTTTGAATAATAGCAGATTCTGGAACTAATAACGCATCGTTTAGCACTAAGCCTTGCAAAGCAATTCTTACAAATTGACCTGGGAACAAGTCTCCTTTAGGGTTGTCAAACACTGCTCTAGCATCAACCGTACCTGTTGATGTATCAATTGATGGATCAGTAAAGTTTAGGTAACCAATTTGATCGTAAGTAATGTTGTCATTCAAGAATATTTTAGCTTTAATTAAATGTCCTTCTTGAGATGATATTTTTCCGTTCTCCATCATTTGACGGCTCTTGATAAATTCACTATCAGGGATAGCAAAGCTTGCATAAATTGGATCAATTTGAGTTATTTTTGTAAGCAAACTCTCACTAGATGATGTGCCAATTAAGCTTCCTTCTGATACAATCTCTTTGCTAGTGATGCCAGATATTGGAGCTTTTACAGATGTATAATCTAAATTAAGTTTTGCGGCGGCGACTTCTGCTTTAGCTTGGTCAATGCTTGCCTCAGCACTTTCTAATGCTGATATTGCATCATCTTGTGATTTCTCACTAACAACACCTTTTTTGAATAGGGAGTCAATTCTCTTCCAGTTTCTTTGGGCTGATTTTAAGTTTGCCTCTGCATTCTTTTGGGCGGCCTCTGCTCGCTGTAATGCGATTTGGTATGGTTTAGGGTCAATCTGGAATAGTTGTTGGTCTTTTTTAACGTGGCTACCTTCTCTGTAGTTTCTTTTTAGTAATATGCCACTTACTTGAGCTCTAACTTCAACTTCTTTGTAACCCTCAGCTCTGGCCGCATATTCAACAGATAATGGGGCAGATTGCTTGGTTATAATCTGTGTTGTAACAGTGGGGATTGGAGCTTCTCTGCGTGAGTTTTTGTTGTCTTTGCAAGCAACCAACAAGACAGAAATTGATATTAAACAAATGATTTTTGATAAGTTTTTCATACTATCTTCCCCATACAGATATATTAAATATAGTTTAATATATATATTTTTTTTGCCTTTTCAATTAAATATATACATACTTGTATGTATGTAAAAAGCTAAGTTTTTGTGTGTTTAGGCAGGTGTAATGTGGTTAGAAGAAAAAAAGAAGATGCTCTAGTTACAAGAAGCAAAATAATAGATGCCGCTGAAGATGTTTTTTATGAAAAAGGTTTTTCTTTATCAACATTGCAAGATATTGCAGACATTGCAGGGGTTACAAGAGGTGCTATTTATTGGCATTTTAAGGATAAGAATGAATTGTTTCATGCTATATGTGAACGAGTGATAACTCCTGTTGAGGAAACCTTTGCAAAGTCGATTAAAGAAGATACGGCAATAGTAAAAACACTTAAAAATATCTGCATTAATAATTTTAAGGATGTTGCGTTAAATGAGAGAAAACAGAAGGTTCTTTCTATTATGCTGTTCAAATATGAATATGTTTCAGAAGCAGAGTTAGTATTTAAAAGAGAAAAAGATGGAAAAGCAAAATTTGTTAAATATATAGCGGCCCTGCTGAAAAAAGCCCAAGAAAAAGGTGAGATTGGTAAAAGTGAAGATATTGAAATGTTAGCTTATTGTTTGCATGTGTTTATCATGGGTATTTATAAAGATTTTTTGATTAATGTTAATGAAGATAGTCCTAAAGAACATTGGGTAAATTTAATTGAACTCTTCTTTTATAAAAATTTTTCAATCTGATAATAAGCTAACACATATTTATATTGTGTTTTATCATCTTATTTATACGTGTTTACGCAAAAAAAAAGGTGGCTAATTTAGCCACCTTTGATTTTTAAGCCTATAAGACTATTCTTCAGAAGCAGGTTCTTCTTCTGTTTCTTCTGGAGCAATAACTTCTTCTTCAGTTGTTGCTTCTTCGTCAATTTGAGCTTCTTCTTCAGCTGGAGTAGCAGCTTCTTCGCTTGCTGGCATTGTTTCTTCAGCAGGAGCAGCAACAGTAGCTTCTTCTGTCATAGTTGCTTCTTGAGCGAAAGATGCAGTTGAAACGCCGAAAGTTAAGATAGCGCTTAATAAAGCTAATTTAATAAATTTATTCATCGAGAGTGCCTTTCAAGACAATAATAGTTAACAGATTTTTAATTTAATCAGTAATGCTATAAAAAGTAAATATAATTTATGTGTTTGTTATAAATATTTTAAACAGTTAACAGTGGTTTGTTGATATAGATATAATGTATTAGTTATATTGGCTATGGTTGGGAATCTTTAGGCTAAAATTAATTTAGTGATTTGTCTTGAATAGTATAAATATGCTATTATATCACCTAAATAATAATTATTATCAATTAGGTGAGGTGCAAAATGAACGTTAGCCCTAAAGGTGGCTTTGAAGAGCTTAACCGAGATTATGATTTATATGATTTAGGTCTTTCTGCCCTATGGGGAGGCAAGAATGATACCTATAAAGATGGTAAGTCTCTCTTATCTTTATTTAGAAATTTAGAGTATAAAAAAGATGCTAAAGCTCCTGAAAAAATAGCAGAAGAGCTATCAAAAGATGAGTTGCTAAGCTTGTATAAAAACATGCTTTCAATCAGAAGGTTTGAAGAAAAAGCTGGTCAGCTATATGGGCAAGGACATATAGGAGGTTTTTGCCACCTATATATTGGTCAAGAAGCTGTTGTTTCTGGTGTTCAACATTGTGTTAATCCTAACGACTCCATAATTACATCTTACCGTGATCATGGTCATATGATTGCTTGTGGAATGGAAGCAAAAGGGGTTATGTCTGAGCTAACAGGTAAGATTGATGGCTACTCAAAAGGTAAGGGCGGTTCTATGCATATGTTTAGCGTAGAAAATGGCTTTTACGGCGGGCATGGTATTGTTGGTGCTCAAGTTCCACTAGGAAATGGTTTGGCTTTTGCTCACAAATATTTAGAAGATGGAGGCATAGCTTATTGTTATTT
>QKFK01000110.1 GCA_003252195.1 Rhodospirillales bacterium | reverse complement strand
CAAATAACCTTTGCCTTCTAATTTATTTAAGATTTCTTCGACACCATCAAACAATGGGTCTTTATAACCGCTACCACGCAATTTAGAGACTTCTTCTTTAACCTCATCGGCTATTTGCATTAACTCAGCATCACTAACATCAGGGAATAACCTACGCAAAGATTTTTCACGAGAAAGCCCTACCCCATCTTTAATAAAATCTGCTGATTGCTCTTTTTGTCCATGCTTAACACAAACCTTGTTAACCACAGTTACAATAAAGTTGAGACTGTCGATTAAAGTACCATCAACATCAAACATAATAAGTGAAAGCTTGTTCAATTTCAGCCTCCACTATTTTTCATGAAAGCCACAAAAGTCAAAAGTCTCTTTTATATGAGCTGGTAAATCAGCTTCAACTTCAATCATTTTATTTTTTGTTGGGTGTGGAATTATAATTTTGCGGGCATGTAAGTGCAATTTGCGTGATTTAACATTATCACCCAAAAACTCTTCTCTGGCACCATATTTACCATCGCCTAAAATAGGGTTACCAATACACAAGCAGTGAACTCTTAATTGGTGGGTGCGCCCAGTTAATGGCTTTAGCTCTAACCATGTTAGTTTTTTGCCTAAATTATCAACAACCCTAAATTCTGTAATCGCATTTTTACCATCTTCATCATCTATGGTCATTTTTTCTGCACCAGCGCCGCCCATTTTTGACAATGGGGCATTAATGACACCAGACTGCTCTTTAACTTCACCTAGTACAATTGCCCAATAAATCTTTTGGGTTGTATGTTCTTTAAATGCTTCTGCCAATTTTGCCGCAGCTTTAGTATTGCGAGCAAGCACCAAAACACCACTAGTATGTCTATCTAGCCTATGCACCAACTTTGGCACCTCTGGCTCATCAAAACGCAATGCCTCTAACATTCCATCTACATGCTTGGTTATACCAGAACCACCTTGAACAGCTAAATTATATGGCTTGTTTATAATAATGACATCTTTGTCTTTATAAATTACACAGGCTCTAATTTCTTCAATATCTTTTGTGCTCATTTTATAAACGCTTTTATCTTTTTTAGGAGCTTCCATCTTGTCATTAATAAAAGAAGGAAGTGAAATTTCTTGCCCCTTAGAAAGACGAGAACTAGCCTCAGCTTTTTTTCCATCTAAACGTATAAATTTCTTACGGATAAGCTTTTGCACCTCTCCTTGCGTTAAAGCAGGATAATATTGCTTAAACCATTTATCCAAACGAATCCCATCGTCTTTTTCTGCGACAAGACAACTTAATTTTTCAGCCATTATAAAACCACCTTAGCTAATTGCAAACCACCCCACAAACTACTAAAGCCGAGCAACAACGAGGCAGCAACATATGCAAAAGACATGTAACCTTGAGCTCCAAACAAACTAGCTGTGTCTAAAGAAAAAGATGAAAATGTTGTAAAACCGCCTAAAAACCCTACAAGTATAAGCGTTTTCATTTCATCTGAAACCACATATTTATCAGCAAATAAACCTACTAACAAGCCCATTAAGAATGAACCTAATATATTTACTGTAATTGTACCCCACGGAAAATCTCTACCAAGCCAACTCCCCATAAAAACCCCAACCATATAGCGCATAGATGAGCCAATTGCTCCACCTAGTCCCGCCATTATAATAAGTTTAAGATTCATTTTTGTTTTTCTCTTTTCTTAGTTTATCCCAGTAAGCCAACCTCTTTATTATATCACGTTCGAAGCCTCTTTCTACTGGTTTATAAAAATCTGTTCTCGACATACCATCGGGGAAATAATTTTGCCCTGAAAAACCGTCTTCGGTATCATGGTCATATATATAACCACTTCCATAACCAATGTCTTCCATTAACTTTGTTGGAGCATTCAAAATATGCTTTGGAGGATTAAGTGAATTAGTTTGGCTCGCAGCCACGCGAGCCGCCTTATACGCCACATAATTTCCTGCTGATTTTGGTGCTGTTGCTAAATACACCACCAATTGAGACAAAGCCAATTCACCCTCTGGAGAGCCAAGCCTTTCATAAGCTTGCCATGACGAAATTGCTTGTACCAAGGCATTAGGATCAGCCATTGATATATCTTCAACCGCGAATCTAGTCAAACGCCTGAAAATATATTTAGGGTCTTCGCCTCCTTCTAACATACGTGCCATCCAATATAATGCAGCCTGCACGTCAGAGCCTCTTAGTGATTTATGCAGCGCACTAATTAAATTATAATGCCCATCTCTGTCTTTATCATAAATAGCTGCTCTTCTACCTATAATTCTGGTTAGTTCATCAGAAGATATCGCCACATCATTTTCTTGCTCATCAAGTGGCAAATTAAAAATAGTTTCCACCATATTTAATAGATATCTACCATCGCCATTAGCCATGGCGATTAAAGTTGTTCTAGCTTCTTCATCAATTGGCAGCTTTTTTCTAGCAACGTCTTCAGCCCTGTTTAACAAGGTTGATAGCGCTTCTGTGTTTAACTGATTTAGCACTAACACCCTACAACGAGATAGCAAAGCTGAATTAAGTGTAAAAGATGGGTTCTCTGTTGTTGCCCCAACTAATATGATTGTACCATCTTCTACATAGGGTAAAAAACCATCTTGCTGCGCCCGATTAAAACGATGAATTTCATCTACAAATAATAAAGTACCCTGCCCTGTAAGCCTTCTATCTTTTGCCTCAGCAAAGGCTTTTTTCAAATCTGCAACACCAGAAAAGACTGCTGATATTTGTTCAAAATATAAATTTGTATAATCAGCTATCATTCTGGCAATTGTTGTTTTACCACAACCTGGGGGGCCCCATAATATAAAAGACGTTATTTTACCACTTTTAAGCATGCGTCCAATTGCACCTTTTTCTTCAATTAGATGCTCTTGTCCAACAATATCTTCAATTTTTTTAGGACGAAGCTCGTCCGCTAGTGGTCTTGCTAAATTCTGCTCAAATAAATCCATCTATATATCTCAACAAGCTACATTGTTTTACATTTGTTCTTATTTTATTTAAAATCACATATAAATCAACTAAATAAAAAAAAGCAGGGGATTAACCCCTGCTTTTAATGGCATCGACAAGTTTTTATGCTTGTGTTTCTGCTTCGTCTTTAACTTCAACTGGTCCTGAATCTTGACCTTTTGCAGTTACATCTCTATCAACCAACTCAATAACAGCCATCGGTGCACAATCGCCATAGCGGTAGCCAGCTTTTAATACTCTGGTGTAACCGCCGTTACGTGATTGGTAACGCTCGCTAATTGTTGAAAAAAGTTTTTCTACGATTTTTTCATCGCGGATGAAGCTTAAAGCTTGACGACGACTGTGAAGTCCGCCTTTTTTACCGAGAGTAATCATTTTTTCTACAACCGAACGCAACTCTTTAGCTTTAGGAAGAGTGGTCTTAATTTGCTCATGCTTTAACAAAGCAGTAGTCATGTTTGAAAACATAGCCTTACGGTGGCTAGATGTTTTGCCTAATTTTCTATTTCCTTTACCGTGACGCATTTTAATCTCCTTTTTTCAGACATCGCTCACGAAGTCGATAAACACAAACCTAAAACCGCATTTTCATATGAATTTAAGGTTTCCCCATTATGGGAGCAAGTAGAGGGCTTAAACATAAGCCCCTAACTCACAATTATTAGAAAGGCTCCTCAATTCTTTTGGCCAAATCTTCAATATTTTCTGGAGGCCATTCAGGTACATCCATACCAAGGTGCAAGCCCATCTTAGCCAAGACTTCTTTAATCTCGTTAAGTGATTTACGACCGAAGTTAGGAGTTCTGAGCATTTCAACTTCTGATTTAAGAACGAGGTCACCGATATAAACGATGTTATCATTCTTGAGGCAGTTAGCTGAACGAACTGAGAGCTCAAGCTCTTCAACCTTACGCAAAAGATGACGGCTGAATGGCAATTCTTCTTTACCTTCGCCTTCTTCTTCAGCTTCTGGTTCTTCAAAGTTGATGAAAGGTTTCAATTGCTCTTGAAGAATTCTTGCTGATAAAGCAACTGCATCTTCAGGAGAAATAACACCGTTTGTTTCAACAATGAGTGTTAATTTGTCATAGTCTGTTACTTGTCCTACACGAGTATTATCTACCTTGTAAGAAACTTTACGTACTGGACTATAGATTGAATCCACAGGAATGAAACCGATAGCGGCATCTTCCGGACGGTTAGCAACAGCAGGTACATAACCTTTGCCTGTGCCAACTACGAATTCGATATTTAATTTTGCACCGTTGTCTAATGTGCAGATAACATGATCTGGGTTCATGATTTCGATATCATGACCTACTTCAATCATACCTGCAGTAACGACACAAGGACCTTCTGCTTTTAAGAACATTCTTTTTTCTTCTTCAGAATGCACTCTAAGCGCAATACCTTTAATGTTTAGAATGATGTCTGTAACATCTTCTTTAACGCCAGGAACTGATGAGAACTCGTGCAACACGCCATCAATTTTGATTCCGGTAACTGCGCCACCACGAAGTGATGACAACAAAACTCTACGAAGAGCATTACCTAAAGTTAAACCAAAACCGCGCTCTAAAGGCTCAATAATAATTTTAGCCTTTTTTGCACCTTCTTCATCGTGTTTTACTTCAATGTTACCTGGTTTAATAAGTTCTTGCCAATTTTTTTGAATCACTGCTATGCCCTCTGGTCACTATTAAATTTACAAAACAAAATTCCCTAAAACATTACCGCCTTAGGAAATGCTACGCCAACCGCGTGTTATACGCGGCGACGTTTACAAGGACGACAACCGTTGTGCGGTATCGGAGTTATGTCTTTAATAGACGTAATTGTAAACCCGATAGCTTGAAGAGCTCTTAAAGCTGATTCACGTCCAGAACCTGGACCTTTAACCAAAACTTCTAAAGTCTTCATACCATGTTCCTGTGCTTTGCGACCTGCATCTTCAGCTGCAACTTGAGCTGCATAAGGTGTAGACTTACGTGAGCCTTTAAAACCTTGAGCACCTGCTGTTGACCATGAGATAGCATTGCCTTGAGCATCAGTGATTGTAATTCTAGTATTATTAAACGTAGAATTCACATGAGCAACGCCCGATGTGATATTTTTACGTTCGCGCTTTTTAGTGCGCTGTACTGCTGCCTTTGCCATTGGACTTTAAATCCTTCAACTTAAATTATTTCTTTTTACCTGCGATTGCTACAGCCTTACCTTTACGTGTACGTGCATTTGTATGTGTACGTTGACCACGAACAGGAAGACCTTTACGATGACGCAAGCCTCTGTAACATCCGAGATCCATCAAACGTTTGATATTAACACCAACTTCACGGCGAAGTTCACCTTCAACCTTGTGATTAGCATCAATATACTCACGAATTTTTAGAACCTCATCATCTGTCAGTTCATTAACGCGGCGTTCGCTTGGAATACCGACGTTGTCGCAAATATCTTTAGATTTTGCATATCCAATTCCATAAATGTATGTAAGACCAACATCAACTTTCTTGGAACTTGGAATATTTACACCAGCTATACGAGCCAAGATTACTCTCCATATAATATTAAATAATGGTTATATCCATTTTAAACCCAAGTGCACCTTGGAATTTCGTGGATTATAAGCAAGATATTTTGCTTGTCAACCATTCAACTAGTTAAACACCTATTATTTGTTCGATTTTTGCCTTAACTTTAACAATTGAACCCGTTCCATCCACACAATACAAGATACCTTTGGTCTCGTAATATGGTAGAACTGGTGCTGTTGAAGCCCTATAAGTAGCGAGTCGTGCTTTTATAGTCCTTCTATTGTCATCTGCTCTGCGAACAAATTCCGTATTACCACATTTATCACAGACTCCATAAAACTTTGGAGTTTTGAATCTATCATGGTAACCGGCTCCACATTGTGTGCAGGTATATCTGCCCACGATTCTCTCCGCTAATATTTCATCAGGAACTTGGAGTTGGAATACAAAATCAAGCGGAGCATTAAGCTCAGCAAGCATTACATCCAATGCCTCTGCCTGTGGAACAGTGCGCGGAAATCCATCTAAAATAAACCCTTTTTGCATTTCAGGTTTAGCTAAAGCTTCCTTAATAATGGCGATAATCATATCATCAGGAACAAAATTACCATCATCAATGAGGGCTTTGGCTTTTAAACCTAACTCTGTACCTTCTTTACCTGCATTTCTCAAGATTTCTCCTGTAGAAATGTGTGGTACACCTAGTGATTCTTGTAGGATGTCTCCCTGAGTGCCTTTACCGCAACCAGGAGGTCCCATCATCACTATACGAAGATTTCTATCAGACACTATTTGCGACTCCTAGAACGTCTTCCTTTGCTTAAAGAAGCTTTTTTAATCAGCCCTTCATATTGATGAGCCAATAAATGAGATTGTAATTGAGCTACAAAATCCATTGTAACTTGAACTACGATCAATAAGGTCGTTCCACCCAAATAAAATGGAACTTGTAACTTTGTAATCAACACTTGTGGCAACACACATAAGAACACTAAATATGTTGAGCCAAGTACTGTTAAACGAGTTAAAACATAATCGATGTACTCAGCTGTGTTTTTACCTGGGCGAATACCCGCAATAAAACCACCGTGTCTTTTTAAATTATCTGCTGTTTCTTCTGGGTTAAACACAACCGCTGTATAGAAGAATGTAAAAAAGATAATTAAAGCAGAAAAAAGAATTAAATATACTGGTTTACCATGACCTAAATATGATGACAAAGTGGTAAGCCAAGCAGGACCTTTTTCTGATGTAAAACTAACAATAGTCAAAGGAAGCATTAAAAGTGAGCTCGCAAAGATTGGAGGAATAACACCAGTTGGGTTAATCTTCAATGGCAAGTGTGAGCTTTCACCATTAGTCATTGCATTACCCATTTGTCTCTTAGGATATTGGATAATAATACGACGTTGTGCTCTTTCAACAAATACGATTGCATAAATTAATGCAAAAACCATAATCATTAAGAAAATAATTAAACTTGCTGGAATTGTTCCCAAACGACCTAATTCTAATGTTTTAGCAATAGCACTAGGAATATTTGCGATAATACCAACGGTAATAATAAGAGAAGAACCGTTACCCACACCACGAGCAGTAATTTGCTCGCCGAGCCATACGATAAACATCGTACCAGCTACAAGTGAAACAACAGTAGTAAACCTAAATAAAAACCCAGGATTAATAACTGCGCCCATACTCTCCAAGCCAACTGCAATTGAGTAACCTTGGATTATAGTAATAAACACAGTTAAAATTCTGGTATATTGATTTGTCTTGCGTTGCCCAGCTTCACCTTCTTTTTTCAAAGCGGCTAATGATGGGATTACGGACTGACCTAACTGTATAATAATTGCTGCTGAAATATATGGCATAATATTAAGAGCAAAAATTGTCATACGAGCTAACGCACCACCAGCAAACATGTTAAACATGTCGAGGATACCGCCAGCATGACGAGAAAAAAGCTCATTTAATGCGTATGGATCAATTCCTGGAAGAGGAATAAATGTACCCAAACGATAAATAATCAATGCTCCTAAAGTAAACCAAATACGCTTTTGTAGCTCTTCCGCTTTTGAAAAAGCCGACATATTCATATTTGAAGCAAGTTTTTCTGACAGAGAGGCCATGTCCGTTCACAATCCTTAATTATTCTTTATTTCCAAGCTTAGTTGTTACACTGCCACCAACTTTTTCGATAGCAGCTTTAGCTGAAGCTGAAACACTTTCAACATTAATAGCCAATTTAGACTTCAATGCACCTCTACCGAGGATTTTAATACCGTCTAAAGATTTTTTTACTAAGCCAGCTTTTAAGATAACTTCAGTAGTAACTTCTTCTTTAGCGTCAATTTTTCCAGCATCTACGGCTGATTGAAGTTGATCAAGATTAATTTGAGCAAATTCTTTACCGAAAATGTTAGTAAAACCGCGTTTAGGCAAACGACGGTAAATAGGCATTTGACCGCCTTCAAAACCGTTTACGGAAACACCTGAACGTGATTTTTGACCTTTAACACCACGACCACAAGTTTTACCTTTACCTGAGCCAATGCCACGACCAACGCGCATACGACTTGGACGTGCGCCTTCGTTGTCTCTAATCTCATTAAGTTTCATTTTATAAACCCTATCTTCTAAACAAGCACTTTGAGCTATCAAGTTTTTTATGATAGCTCAAAGCGTTTTATTCATAACAATTCTTACTCTTCAACCTTAATAAGGTGTTTTACCTTATTAATCATACCTCTAACTGATGGAGTGTCCTCCAATGTAGATGTACGATGCATTTTGTTAAGGCCAAGACCTATAAGAGTAGCTATTTGATCTTTTTTTCTACCAAATGAGCTAACAATTTGAGTTACTGTTACAGTTTTTTTGCTCGCCATTGTTCATTACTCCTTAGTAGCTACGGCTGCGTTAGCACCATCACGGTTACCAACGATTTCGCCTACTTTCTTACCGCGTTTAGCGGCAATCATTCTTGGTGAATTCATGTTATCAAAAGCAGCAAATGTTGCTTTGATCATGTTATATGGATTTTGTGTACCAAGTGATTTAGCAACAATATCCTGAACACCCATTGTTTCAAATACTGCACGCATCGGACCACCAGCAATAATACCAGTACCAGATGGAGCTGTACGTAGAACAACGTGACCTGCACCATATCTACCTTCAACATCATGATGAAGAGTACGAGCTTCACGAAGAGGCACTCTTACCAAGTTTCTTTTTGCTTCTTGAGTAGCTTTTTGGATAGCTTCAGGAACTTCTTTAGCTTTACCTGAACCAAAACCTACTCTACCTTTTTGATCGCCTACAACAACTAATGCTGCAAATGAAAATCTGCGACCACCTTTAACTACTTTAGCTACGCGGTTAATGTGAACGAGCTTGTCAACAAACTCTTCAACTTCACGAGCTTTTTCGCCACGACGGCGGTCTTGATTAGAATTACGTGTCATCACATATATCCTTTTCTAGAATGTTAAACCGCCTTCACGGGCACCTTCAGCAAGAGATTTTACTCTACCATGGAAGATATAACCACCACGGTCGAACACAACTTCTTTAACACCAGCTTTTACTGCTCTTTCAGCAACTAATTTACCAACCAATTCAGCTGATTCTTTACTTGCTGTCTTTTTGAGCTTTTCTTTAAGCTCGTTATCAACAGTAGATGCTGCTGCAAGAGTTAATCCCTTACCATCATCTATAATTTGTGCATAAATATGCTTTGCTGAACGAAATACAGACAAACGTGGCTTGCCAGCATTGTTTTTCTTCAAAGCGTTTCTTACACGCAGTTTTCTGCGTTCGAATAATTCTTTTGGCGTCTTCATAGCCTTCGCCCCTATTTCTTTTTGCCTTCTTTACGTAGGATTCTTTCACCAGCATACTTAACACCTTTACCTTTATATGGCTCTGGGCTTCTAAAGGCTCTGATTTCTGCTGCGATTTGTCCTACAACCTGTTTGTCTGCACCCGAAATACTCATTGTAGTAGGTGTATCACACTTTACAGTGATTCCTTCCGGGATGGGGTAATCAATATCGTGAGAGTAGCCCAAAGATAAAACAACTTTTTTAGCTTCTGTTCTAGCTTTGTAACCAACGCCCACCATCTCCAATTGCTTAGTGAAGCCTTCGCTTACACCAACAACCAGATTATTGATTTGTGCTCTTGTGGTGCCCCATAAAGCTCTAGCTTTGTTTGTGCTAGATAATGGTTTAACCCACACTTTGTTATCCTCTAACTTAGCTTCTACTTCATTTACATCGTAGCTAAATTTGAGCTCGCCGAGTTTACCTTTTGCAGTAACAACACCATCATTAATGGCAACTGTAACGCCTTGTGGCAATTCGACAGGGTGTTTTCCGACTCTTGACATCGTTTATTTCCCCTAAAATACTTTACACAAAACTTCGCCGCCCACATTTTCTTTGCGAGCTTCGTGGTCAGACATAACACCCTTAGGTGTTGAAAGAATGTAAATTCCAAGACCGTTATAATTTTTTTGCAAATCATTAACCTTAGAATATACGCGTCTGCCAGGCTTTGATACGCGGCTGATTTCGCTTATTACTGGTTTACCTTCAAAGTATTTCAATTCAATTGAAATTTCTTCAACTCCGGTTTTAACGTTTTCTTTGCTGTATCCGCGGATATAGCCTTCACGTTTTAAAACTTCTAGAACGCTTTGACGTAAGTTTGATGCAGGTGATGCGATCGTTTGCTTACGAGCTCTCTGTCCGTTTCTGATACGGGTGAGCATATCACCCAATGGATCTGACATAGACATTAATAATCTCCTACCAACTTGATTTTACAACGCCAGGAACTTGACCTTGTAAAGATAAATCCCTAAGCATGTTACGAGCCATTTTGAACTTTCTATAAACGCCACGTGGACGACCAGTTAGTTCACAACGATTACGGATGCGTTCTTTAGCACTGTTTTTAGGTAGCTGAGCCATCTTTAAAACTGCTTCAAAACGTTCTTCCGGAGACTTTGTCTTATCCATAACTTGAGCTTTAAGACTTGCACGTCTATTTGCGTATTTAGAAGCAAGTTTTTTAACTCTGTTATTTCTTTCTACTGCGCTTTTTTTAGCCATTTTCTATCTCCAATTACTTCTTGAAAGGCATTTCAAAAGCAGACAACAAAGCTTTAGCTTCTTTATCTGTTTTTGCGCTAGTGCAGATAATAATATCCATACCTCTGATTTGATCTACCTTTTCGTAGTCAATTTCAGGGAAAATAATCTGCTCTTTAATACCCATAGCAAAATTACCTTTACCGTCAAAGTTCTTTCCAGAAATACCACGGAAGTCTCTAACGCGAGGAAGAGCGATTGTAACGAATCTATCTAAAAATTCGTACATACGAGCTTTTCTCAATGTAACTTTACAACCAAGAGGCATATCATCACGTACTTTAAAAGTAGCAATAGATTTTTTTGCCTTTGTCACAACTGGTTTTTGACCAGCAATGATTGTCATATCTTCAACAGCTGAAGTGAGCTTTTTCTTATCGTTTACAGCTTCACCAACACCCATATTGAGAACAATTTTCTCAATCTTTGGAACTTGCATTGGGTTTGTGTAACCGAATTCTTCAGTCAAAGCTTTACGTACAACATTTTCGTAATGTTCTTTTAATCTTGTCATAGTATCAGCTCCCTTACTTTATAACTTCGCCAGATTTCTTTGAAACACGAACTTTTGATCCGTCTTCAAGAACTTTGTATCCAACTCTAGTAGCTTCGTTAGTTTTAGGATCAATCAAAGCAACATTAGAAACTTGAATAGGAGCTTCTTTAGTGATGATTCCACCTGCGCTAACTTGTGAAGGGCGTTGATGTTTTTTAACAACATTAATACCTTGTACTACAACTTTATTTTCTTTAGGCATAGCTTTAATAACTTCGCCTTTACGACCTTTATCTTTGCCTGTTAGGACAATAACTTGATCGCCTTTTTTTATTTTCATTTTATTCATTACAGCACCTCTGGCGCGAGAGACACAATTTTCATGAAACCTTTAGACCTTAGCTCTCTAGTTACTGGTCCAAAGATACGAGTTCCGATAGGCTCACCATCTTTGTTTACGAGCACAGCTGCACTCTTATCAAAGCGGATTGAACTACCGTCTTTTCTGTTAATTTCTTTAGCTGTTCTTACGATTACAGCTTTTTGTACGTCGCCCTTCTTCACGCGCCCACGAGGTATAGCGTCCTTCACAGAAACAACAATAATGTCGCCTATACCGGCTTCCATTCTGTGTGAACCGCCTAATACCTTGATGCACTGCACCCGGCGGGCACCTGAGTTATCAGCAACTTCCAGGTTGGTTTGCATCTGGATCATTGTATTACACCTTATTATCCAAAAATTAAAACTAAACTACTAAGCTTCAGCTACTACAACTTGCCAACTCTTGTTTTTTGAGATTGGTTTACATTCTTCGATTGTAACTTCATCTCCAACTTTGAATTGGTTAAGTTCGTCGTGCGCAGCATATTTTTTGCTGAGCCTAATAAACTTCTTATAAACAGTATCCATAACGCGACGTTCTACTTTCACGATTACAGTCTTGTCCTGTTTATCACTAATCACGACACCCTTCAAGATTCTTTTGGGCATTTTTTGCTCCACTAACTATTTTTACGTTCTGTCAACAAAGTATTGATGCGAGCAACTTCTTTACGAACTTGGCTTCTACGAGCTGTGTTCTCGAGTTGTCCACTGGCTTGTTGAAAACGCAAATTAAATTGTTCTCTTTTAAGCTCAAGGAGCATGTCCTTGAGCTCATCATTACTTTTACCACGCATATCGTTTACAGTGTTCATTAGATTTACTCCTCTCCACCGATACGTTTAACGAATTTTGTGCGTAAAGGAAGCTTAGCTGCAGCTAAAGCAAATGCTTCACGTGCAAGTTCTTCTTTTACACCTTCAACTTCGAACATAATGCGTCCAGGCTTTACTCTGCAAACCCAGTATTCTGGTGAACCTTTACCTTTACCTTGACGTACTTCAGCTGGTTTTTTAGAAACCGGCACATCAGGGAAGATGCGGATCCATACGCGGCCAGCACGTTTCATGTGTCTTGTTAGAGCACGACGAGCTGCCTCGATTTGGCGAGCAGTTACCCTTTCCGGTGTTAAGGCTTTAAGACCAAACGCACCAAAATTCAATTCTGTTCCGCCTTTTGCGTCACCGTGTATACGGCCTTTATGCGCTTTACGAAACTTTGTTCTCTTAGGACATAACATTTTTTTACCTGACCTTCAAATCAAATTAACGTCTATCAGACATTTTTTTATCTTGAGCCATAGGATCATGAGCCATAATGTCACCTTTGTAAATCCAAACTTTGATACCACAAGCACCAAAAGTTGTATGAGCAGTTGATGTTGCATAATCAATATCTGCACGCAAAGTGTGAAGAGGAACACGTCCTTCTCTGTACCATTCGGTACGAGCGATCTCAGCACCACCGAGACGGCCACTACAATTAATTCTGATACCTTCAGCGCCTAATCTTAAAGCTGATTGAACAGCTCTTTTCATAGCTCTTCTGAAAGAAACACGACGCTCTAATTGTTGAGCAATAGAATCTGCCACCAATTGAGAATCGATTTCTGGTTTGCGAATTTCAACAATATTCAAGTTTACTTCGCTACCAGTAATGTTTTGTAAGTCTTTCTTTAAGGTATCAATATCCTGTCCTTTTTTACCGATAACTACGCCCGGTCTTGCAGAAAGGATTGAAACTCTTGCCTTTTTAGCAGGACGTTCAACAATAACTTTGCTAACTCCAGCTAATGAAAGGCGTTTTTTCAAATACTCACGGATCTTAAGGTCTTCGTGAAGATTATTTGCATAATCTGCATCGGCAAACCAACGTGAATCCCAAGTACGGTTGATTCCGAGACGCAAGCCAATCGGATTAACTTTCTGACCCATTAAACTGTCTCCCCGCGTTCACGCACAATGATTGTTAAATTTGAAAAAGGCTTTTCAATTCTAGCAGAACGACCTCTAGCTCTTGCTGAGAAGCGTTTCATTACTAATGCTTTACCAACATAAGCTTCAGCAACATATAATTTGTCGATATCAAGCGAATGATTGTTTTCAGCATTTGCAACTGCAGATTGCAAAGTTTTTTTAACATCTTCAGAAACTCTTCTTTTAGAAAAAGTGAGTTCTGCTAGTGCAGTTTCAACTTTTAAGCCACGAATCGAGGCTGCAAGTAAGTTAAGCTTTCTAGGGCTTACACGAATCGAGTTACAGATTGCCTTAGCTTCACCTGTTCTCATTTGTTTTGTTGATGACTTACCCATGATTAACCTCTCTTAGCCTTTTTGTCAGCTCCATGACCGTAATATGTACGTGTCAATGAGAACTCACCAAATTTATGACCAATCATTTCTTCAGTTACGAGAACTGGAATGAATTTTTGACCGTTATGAACGCCAAAAGTCAAACCAACGAACTGAGGAAGTAAGTTGATCTGCGAGACCAAATCTTGATAACCTCATTACGGCCTGAAGTACGTGCCTTCTCAGCCTTCTTGAGAAGGTATCCATCAACAAAAGGTCCTTTCCATACGGAACGAGCCATTATCCTTCTCCTTTATTTCTTTTTGCTCAAATGACGTGAACGCATAATCATACGATCAGTCTTTTTATTTGTACGAGTACGTTTACCCTTAGTAGGTTTACCCCATGGTGTAACTGGGTGACGACCACCTGAAGTGCGTCCTTCACCACCACCGTGTGGGTGATCAACTGGGTTCATCGCAACACCACGAACACTAGGTCTGATACCAAGCCAACGGCTACGACCAGCTTTACCAAGTGAAATATTTTGGTTGTCTTGATTTGAAACAGCGCCAACTGTTGCCAAACATTCACCGCGAACAACTCTCAATTCGCCAGAACTCAAACGAATTTGAGCATAGCCAGAGTCTTTACCGATGAGTTGAGCATAACAACCAGCTGAGCGAGCAATTTGTCCGCCTTTACCAGGTTTCATCTCAATATTGTGCACAATTGTACCAACTGGCATATTTCTAAGAGGCATAGCGTTACCGGGTTTAATGTCAACTTGACTACCAGCAACAACAACATCGCCTGCTTTTAAGCGTTGTGGTGCAATAATATATGCTTTTTCGCCATCGTTATAGTTTAACAAAGCGATAAATGCAGTACGGTTAGGATCGTATTCTAAACGTTCTACAGTTGCTTCAACGTCAAATTTTGAACGTTTGAAGTCAATAATACGGTAGCTGCGCTTATGACCGCCACCTTGTCCGCGACATGTAATATGTCCTTCGTTGTTACGCCCACCATTTTTAGTCAAACCTACAGTAAGACTTTTTTCGGGTTTGCCCTTATGGAGCTCACTTCTATCAACTACAACGAGTTGACGAAGACCCGGTGAGGTAGGCTTATAGTTTTTCAAAGCCATCGTTTTAAATTCCCGTGGTCATATCAATGTTTTGTCCCTCAGCAAGCTTAACTATAGCTTTTTTATAGTCTTGTCTTGAACCGAGATGACCTCTAAATCTTTTCATTTTGCCGTTTTGTCTCAATGTGTTAACACCTTCAACTTTAACGCCAAAAATAGCTTCAACTGCAAGCTTGATATCTTTCTTAGACGCAGTTAGCGGAACTTTGAAAGTTACCTGACCTTTTTCAGATGCAAGCATAGATTTTTCTGTAACTACTGGATGTGTGATAACATCAAACATCCAAGGTTTCTTTTCTACTTTACTCATTTTAAGCGAGCCTCCAATTTTTTAGCGGCTTCTTGAGTAATTACCAACTTCTCACGTCTTAAAATGTCATATACATTTGCGCCAGATTCAGGTAATACGTCAACGCCTACAATGTTTCTGCTTGCAAGAGCAAAATTAAAGTCAACATCTACATCGTCAACGATAAGAGCTGATTTAATGCCCATTTTTTCAAACTTCGCATTTAATTCCTTAGTTTTTGAGGAATCAGTTTTTGCGCTATCTACGATAATCAAGTTACCGTCTTTTGCTTTTGCAGAAAGTGCAGTCTTAAGACCTAACTTTCTGAACTTCTTAGTAAGATCATGTGAATGATCTCTTACAACTGGACCAAATACTACACCACCACCTCTGTGTTGAGATACAGTTCTTGAACCAGATCTTGCTCTACCAGAACCTTTTTGTTTAAAGGCTTTGGCACCTGTGCGGCTTACTTCGCCACGAGTCTTAACTTTGTGATTACCAGTTTGAACTCTAGCTAGTTGCCAATTCACAACTCTTGTAAGAATGTCAGCTCTAACATCAACGCTAAACACGTCATCAGCTAGATCAATTGTGCCAACTTTCTCATTATTCCAGTTTAATATATCCTGCTTCATTTGAATTATTCCTTATTCTCGCTGTTTTCAGAAACTTCAGCTTCTGATTTAGCAGGTTCTTTAGAGGCAACAATCATTGCAGGCATAGGAGCTTCTTTAGGCAATGCTTTTTTAACAGCATCAGTAATGTATACCCAGCCATTTTTTGAACCAGGAACACCACCTTTAACCATAATCAAGTTTCTTGCAGCATCAGTTGAAACAACTTCTAAATTCTGCACAGTAACTCTCTCATTACCCATTTGGCCAGCCATTTTAAGACCCTTTAATACTTTACCAGGATCTTGACACTGACCTGTAGAACCATGAGCACGGTGAGAAATTGAAACACCGTGTGTAGCTTCCAAACCAGCAAAGTTCCAGCGTTTCATAACACCAGCAAAACCTTTACCAACTGAAGTACCAGCTACATCTACATATTGTCCTACAACAAAGTGCTCAGCACCAAGTTTGTCGCCAACATTTAATAAGCAGTCATCGCTCACGCGAAATTCTGCAACTTTTTTCTTAGGCTCAACATTTGCCTTAGCAAAGTGACCTCTCATAGCTTTTGAAACATTTTTCACTTTAGCTGTGCCAGCACCTAGCTGAACAGCAGTATAACCATCTTTTTCTTGATTGCGAACAGCTACAACTTCACACTCTTCGATTTGAAGAACTGTTACTGGTACATGTTTGCCATCTTCTGCAAAAAGACGTGTCATGCCAAGTTTCTTAGCAATAAGACCCGAACGCATGTTTTATCCCTTACAACTTAATTTCAACATCTACACCAGCTGCAAGATCTAACTTCATGAGCGCATCCACTGTTTGTGGTGTAGGTTCTACAATATCAAGTACTCTTTTATGAGTACGTAACTCAAACTGCTCACGAGATTTCTTGTCCACGTGTGGTGAACGGTTAACCGTGAACTTCTCAACTCTAGTAGGTAGAGGAATAGGTCCTCTTACGCTAGCTCCCGTCCTCTTCGCCGTGTTCACGATCTCAAGAGTTGACTGATCCAGTAGTCTGTGATCAAAAGCCTTTAGACGGATACGAATATTTTGATTTTCCATCATTGTCATTGCTCTTATTTTATATGATATAACGAGTCCTATAATGTTTCCCGTCATATCGATTGTTAAAAATATAATAGGTTACCTTACGAAGTAACGGGGTAATGTACCCCGTTACTTATACGAAGTAACGGGGTAATGTACCCCGTTACTTATAAGGAATCAAGTCTTTTTCTTAAAGTTTCTTTAAGAAAAGTGATTATTTTACGATTTTGGCTACAACGCCAGCACCAACAGTGCGACCACCTTCACGAATAGCGAAGCGTAAACCTTCATCCATCGCAATTGGGGCAATCAATTTAATAGTCATCTTGATGTTATCGCCAGGCATAACCATTTCAGTTCCTGATGGGAGTTCAATTGAACCTGTTACGTCAGTTGTTCTGAAATAGAATTGTGGACGATAGTTTGAGAAGAATGGAGTGTGACGTCCGCCTTCTTCTTTTGTCAAAATATAGCACTCACATTCAAAGTCTGTGTGTGGTGTAATTGAACCAGGTGCTGATAACACTTGACCACGTTCAACATCTTCTCTTTTTGTACCACGGAGAAGTACACCAACGTTATCGCCAGCTTCACCTTGGTCAAGAAGTTTTCTGAACATTTCAACTCCAGTACATGTAGTTTTAATTGTTGGTTTCATTCCAACGATTTCAACTTCTTCACCTACTTTAACAACGCCGCGTTCTACACGACCTGTTACAACTGTACCACGACCTGAAATTGAGAACACGTCTTCAATTGGCATCAAGAATGGTTTGTCTTTTGGACGTTCTGGTTGTGGAATGTAAGCATCAACTTCTTCCATCAACTTCAAGATAGATTCTTTACCCATCTTAGCATCGCCATCTTCTAATGCTACCAATGCTGATCCCTTAACTACAGGAATATCATCGCCTGGGAAGTCATATGATGACAACAATTCACGAATCTCAAGCTCAACCAAATCCAACAACTCTTCGTCATCTACTTGGTCAACTTTGTTCATATATACTACCAATGCAGGTACACCAACTTGACGTGCTAACAAAATGTGCTCACGTGTTTGTGGCATAGGACCATCTGCTGATGATACTACCAAAATAGCTCCGTCCATTTGTGCAGCACCAGTGATCATGTTCTTAACATAGTCAGCGTGGCCTGGGCAGTCTACGTGTGCGTAGTGACGATTCGCTGTCTCATACTCAACGTGTGATGTAGAAATGGTAATACCACGTGCTTTCTCTTCAGGTGCTTTGTCGATTTGATCATATGCTGTGAATGATGCTCCACCTGTCTCTGCTAATACTTTCGTAATTGCCGCTGTCAATGAGGTTTTACCATGGTCAACGTGACCAATAGTTCCAATGTTACAGTGTGGCTTATTACGTTCAAACTTTTCCTTGGCCATT
>QKFK01000216.1 GCA_003252195.1 Rhodospirillales bacterium | reverse complement strand
AAGCAACTTTATATTTTGGCACGGTTTTAGCATATGTATTGACGGAGAAATTACATCGCTACGATTTTTCCTAATTTTGTAAAAGTAGTGAAAGCAGAAGAAAAGAGGCCAAAATGGTTTTATTCGTAAACAAAACAAAAGATATAAGGGACAAGTCAGTGCGCTTTACTAAGCCTAAAATGCTAGTTTTAGCTATTTGTGCATTGGTTTCTTTTGCGAGTTTTATTGGAAATGCTAGTGCAAATTCCAGAATAAAAGACATAGCCGCATTTGAGGGTGTTAGGGACAACATTCTTATTGGATACGGTCTTGTTGTTGGTTTGAAAGGAACTGGCGACAGTTTAGATTCTATGGCTTTTACAAAAGAGAGTTTAACATCAATGCTCGAAAGATTAGGCGTTAACGTTCGTGACGGCAAAGTTGATACAGACAATGTCGCTGCGGTAATGGTAACGGCTACACTTCCAGCATTCTCTCGTCAAGGAAATCGTATAGATGTGACTGTTAGTGCCATGGGTGACGCAGACAGCTTACTGGGCGGAACTTTACTTGTTACACCTTTAATGGGTGCTGACGGTGAGGTTTATGCTGTAGCGCAAGGTCAAGTAGCTGTTGGTGGTTTTGAGGCAAAGGGACAAGCTCAAACAATTACCAAGGGTGTGCCAACATCAGGCAGAATAGCTAATGGTGCCATTATTGAACGCGAAATACCTTTTTCTCTTCAACAAATGGATAGCCTCAAGCTGTCATTGCGTAATCCTGACTTTACTACCAGTTCAAGAGTAGCAGAAGCTATTAATGCATTTCTCGGAACAACCAGTGCTAAAGCATTGGATCCAGCAACAATAGATATGTCTATACCTGAAAAATATAGATCTAATGTTGTTAACTTAATGACTGATATCGAGCAATTAAGGGTCGAACCTGATCAGCTTGCGAAAGTAGTCATTGACGAACAATCAGGCATTATCGTCATCGGACAGAATGTCCGCATCGACGATGTCGCCATTGCTCAAGGTAATTTAACCATAAAAGTTACAGAAACACCTCAAGTATCACAGCCAGCGCCATTTTCTCAAACTGGTGAGACAACTACGGTTCCAAGAACAGATATTCAAGTTGATGAAGGCGCTGATAAAAAGCTCAACGTGGTACAAGGAGGTGTGAACTTACAAGAATTAGTAGACGGTCTTAACTCTTTAGGCGTTGGTCCTCGCGATATGATTAGCATCTTGCAATCAATCAAATCAGCCGGTGCCTTACAAGCAGATATACAGGTGATGTAATGGATGTATTAAGCGCATTATCACAAGTACAGCCTTCACAATCAAAGGCATACACATCGCAATATAGCGAAAAAGATTTAGCAAAGGCTAAGTCAGCAGCAGAAGATTTTGAAGCATTCTTTTTATCAAAGTCTATCGAAAGCATGTATGAGGGCGTTGGCGAAGACGAAATGTTTGGCGGTGGCGAAGCTGAGAAAATGTATCGTTCTTTATTAATCGATGAATACGGTAAACAAATCGCAAAAAGTGGCGGAGTTGGTGTTGCCGAGAATGTAATGAATTTTATGCTGGCTCAACAAGAAGTGCCTGCAAGTAGTAACCAATAATTAGGAGTATTAAAAATGAATGATATGAGCCCTAAATTAGATAAGAACTCACGTAAGATAAACGATTTACGTGAAATCATGCAAAATCTTGTTGATCTATTAAGCGATGAAAATGAAGTTTTGAAAAAATATGACTTTAATAGCGTTAAAGCAAACATAGAAAAGAAAACAACTCTTGCAAAATTATACCAAGCTCAAATGAGTGCCGTAAAAAACTCAGAAGAGTTGCAAGCAAAGATGAAAGAAAACGCTGGAGACTTAAAAGAAACAGCTCTTGAGCTTGAAAAACAAATGAAAGCTAATGCAACTTTGTTAAAAGCAGGCATGAAAGCCAGTGAATTAGTAGTTGAAGCAGTTATGAAAGCAGCTAAAGACCATAGAGAGCAAGAAAGCGCTTCTTACACTGGTGGAGCAACAATGAACGTGCAAGGCGCTCATAATAAAACAGTTAGCTACAACCAAACGCTTTAAGAAAATAAGAAACTCTTAGAAGGAGAGCCACATGTCATTAACACTTGGATTACATTCTGCACTTAGCGGTCTGTCGGTTGCCCAGAAAGGCATTGACTTGACCTCTAATAATATTGCCAATGTGAACACAGAAGGCTACACAAAGAAAATCTTTACTCAAGAATCTGTTGTTGTTGAAGGCAGAGGAGCTGGTGTTGCGACAACATCATATAAGCGCAATGTTGATGAAAGTTTATTAAAAGATCTTCTTCAATCAGGAACAACTTTAGGCGCTCTAACAGCTAAGAATTCTTATTTAAATAGATTACAGGATTATTTTGGTGACCCTGAGAGTAACACGTCTATATCTCACTATGTAACCAATTTACAAACTGCATTCCAATCATTAGCCACAGATGTTAGCGATATTACCAGCCAAACAGAGGCTATGGACGCTGCTCAATTACTCACAGAGCAAATGAATGCTCTATCCGAACAAATTCAAGCTCTTCGCTTAGCTGCTGACGTGCAAATCAGTGATGATGTTGATGAGATAAACTCTTTGCTAACCAAAATTGATGAGTTAAATGATCAAATTGTTAGAACAGATAACATTGGCGAATATAGCTCTGATGATTACAAAGATCAAAGGGATGTTGCGTTACAAAGATTGGGAGAATTAGTAGACATTAACTACTTTACAAGAACAACAGGTGAAGTAGTTATTTTAACAACAGGCGGCAAAACATTACTCGATAAAGACCCAGTAACAGTAACTCACCAAGAAGCATCTATGTTTAGCTCAACCACTACTTATTCTGGAGGTAATGTAAATGGTATTTACGCAGGTAAATATGATATCACAAAAGAAATTCAAGGCGGTGAAATTGGCGGATTAATCGAGATGCGCGATGAAATCTTACCAAAGCTTCAAGCTGAGCTTGACGAATTATCATCTAGCTTTATCACAGAGATAAACGCCATTCACAACCAAGGCACAACCTACCCTGACACACCATATACAGTAACAGGCACAAGAACTTTTATCGACACAACCACCAATGGCGGAACATCAACTACTCAAGGAATCAGTATTGATGAAGGAGATGTTCGCATCACTATCTTTAATGATGATGGAAGCCAGTATGCCACAACAACATTAAAAGGTGACTTAGGTTTTAGCTCTGGCGCTATTTATGATGCATCAGGATTTGATACAGCCACAATGTGTCAAACCATACAAGATTGGCTTAGAGATCCAACAGGACCTAACTTATCAGCAGCAACAGTTAAAATCGACGATAACGGCAAATTAAGCATAGACCTAGGTGATAGTGATTATGGTATTGGCTTTTTAGATACCTCATCTTCTATTTTGGGAAGCGATGCTCAAGATGCTACAATTGGATTTGATGCCAACGGTGATGGAACAAGCGACCAAACGTATCAAGGATTCTCAAATTTCTTTGGTTTGAATGACTTCTTCATTGTTGATAGCGAAACCTGCTATTATGATTCAAGTATTATTCCATTAGACTTTGACACTCACATCACCTCCAACACCACTCTTGAGTTCTCTAACGCTGAAGATGGATTAAATTTTGGTTCTATTCAAGTTTAATTACAAGTATAGTTAACAGAATTAACAATGAGTCATCTTTAGATGAAAAGGTTAAAGCAGAGCTCATACAAGAAGGTGCTGGTTATAGATTAAGAATTACAGGTGAGAATGGCGAACAATTAGAAATAACCGAAGCTGCTCCACAAACTGGATTACTAGATAAGCTAGGCATGGAGCCATCTGAAGCCGTTGCTGCAACTAGCTTCCACGTAAGAAATGACCTTGTAGAATCCCCAGGTAAAGTTAGCTCTGGCCAAGTGTTATATGATTCAGGTTCTGGTGAATATTTCATAAGCGCTGCTGATAACACTATCGCAACAAAACTTGCTGAAAAACTATCTTCAAATATCACTTTTGAATCAGCTGGTGGTATTACTACTAATACAATGAGTTTTGCTGAATATTCTGCTTCAATCGTTAGTAAAACAGCAACATTGATTGATAACAATGAGGCTTTGATGGATTCACAATCAGCCTTAACAGATTCTCTTACAATCAAAGCCGCTGAAATAAGTGACGTTAACCTTGATGAAGAATTATCACAGCTAATCGTTTTCCAACAATCATACAGTGCCGCCGCTAAAGTTATATCTAGTATAGTAGAAATGCTCGATATCTTAAATGATATGGTCCGCTAATAAAGGAGACTAAACATGTTAACAAGAGTAGCAACATATGCATCTAACAACTTATATGTGAGTCGCATGCTAAACACACAAAAGTTAATGAATGACTATTCTAGACAGGTATCAACTGGTGAATTGTCAGAGAATTATAGTGGTTTAGGTGGAGGCTCAAAGGTTTCTTCTTTAATTAATATGGAGAACCAAACCAGCATATATGAAAAATATATAGAAACAAATACTCTCGCTTCTGTTAATCTCTCACAAATGTCTTCTGCTATTGAAAGTTTAGAAACATCTATCAGTGATGTGCAGAATATGATTACTAGCTTTTATTCTAAAAGTTTAGGAACGATTGAACCAGATTATACAGGTGAAGAAATCACTTTTAATTCCAGCCTAGATCAATATGAAGGCTCAACGTTAACTATTAATGGGACACAATATATTCTTACAAGCACCCCTGGTGTTGTAACATTATTACCCAATCAGGTTGAGGTAGATATTTCTGGCATAACATATGGAACTGATACAACTACCTCTCAGTTAGTAACATCTTTACAGACAGCGATTGCTGCAAATGATGAAAATTTTGATGATTATATGTTTGATGGCAACACAATTACTGTAACAGAGCATGCCATTGATGGAGTTTCCTCATTATTAGATGTAGAAGGTGTTGAAACAGAAGAAGCAACTTATGTTTCTGACGAAACAAGAAATGCTATTGAAGAATTACAAATGCAGGCCTTTGCTGCACTTAAGGACGTTGAATATTATCTTAACTTAAAAATTGATGGTAAATATTTATTCTCTGGTGGTAGCCAAGGAACAGAACCTATTACAATCCCATTTAACAACCTTGATGAATTCCAAAGTTATTATGATGGCACATATGTTACATACCCAACAACTACATCTGCAAACACATGTTCTTTATCATATGATGGTGTAGACACAGGAGATTTAATATTTGAAAGAATGGATATCACGCAAACCAATCCATTTAATGATGATGAGTATTATGAATTAGACGATGCTAGAATTGCAGCAACTAATTTCAATGCTTTTGTTACACCTGCTATAACAGGAACAACACTTACAACTGGTGAAATTAACTTTAACAGCGATCTAAACACAATGACAGCAACAAACATCGGCGCTTTTGATGGGTTAAAAGCTGGTGACACCATTGTACTAACAGAAGATTCATCCGCTATTATACCAGCACCAGCAACTCCTATTTTGGAAAATGGCTCTGGAAATAATTTTACAGGAACATATGTAATCAAGTCTGTTTCTGAAGATGGTAGAAAAGTTGTTTTTGAAGAAACCACCCCTCTTCCAGCTGGTGACTTAACCATAACAGATGGCCTAGGAGCTGAAATCGGTACAACTTTCCCAATTGGCTCAACAATTGACATAAGCGACATCGACCCTTCATTAAACGGCACATACACAGTAACTGGATACACATCTAGCATTCCATATAATGGCCCCGAGTTACTCGTAAATGCCCCAGAAGGAACTGCTGACGATTTTCCTATCCCTCCTGCTGTTAGCACACCAATCACAGCCACATATCCAGATACTTTAGACTGGAGCATATCTGCCAGAACCTACTATGAAGGCGATGAGATGGTAGTATCTCAGCAAGTAAATGATACTAGAAGCATAGAACTTAGCATCAATGGCCTAGACCCTGCATTTGAAAAAGCAATTAGAGGTCTTGCAATGATTGCACAAGGAAGCCTTATTGATGATAGAGACCCGACGTCTACAAGTACTTTATCTAAGGTAAACTTTAATAAGACAGAAGAAATACTAACTGAAGCACTAAACTTAGTTGATGATGCGCTTTCTCATGACCCTGTAAACAATGCAGATGAAGGGGATAGCGATTTTAACTCTCTAATTCTAAAAATGAAAATGGATACAGAGCTAGTAGAACGTTCAATTGACGAACAAACCACACTATCAGAATATCTACAAACTCAATGTGATAATATAGAAAATGTTGACCCATTGGTTGCAGCCACAAACTTAAATGCAGCCTCTATAGCATTAGATACGTCATATGCCGTTCTTGCAAAAATTAGCGAGATGTCTTTATTAAGCTACTTGTAATCATAACAATAAAAAACACCGCTAGAAAATAGCGGTGTTTTTTATGTGTTATTAGCATGAGATATAATCAGACAAAACTATCAGTATAATTACTCTTGATTTAATTAACGACTATTTCACATCTGAAAATAAAACAGGCACTTTTCCAAAATTATCTTCTTGAATTTTGCTCATAACATCTTGTAAATCTTTATCAAATGCACCAGATTTTTTATATTCATCAATAGCTTTTGTTAAACCTTTACTCAACAAATCTCTACATTGAGATAGCTTAGAAACACCGACAAACATCTGAACATTCCATAAGCCTTGTTTAGAAAAAGAAACC
>QKFK01000016.1 GCA_003252195.1 Rhodospirillales bacterium | reverse complement strand
TTTTAATCATGGCAGATATGGGCGTAACCACCGCTCATGATTTGGCTGAAAACTTACGCAAAAACAAGTTTGAAAAAGACATCTCTCCCGATGAGATTAAAGAATTTATCGCCACCGATATTGCAAGCAAAATCGCCCCATATGCTAAAGGCTTAGAAATTGACACCAGCAAAAAGCCCTTTGTTATCCTTATGGCAGGGGTTAATGGTGCGGGTAAAACCACCACCATCGGCAAAATGGCAAAACAATTTACAGATAAAGGCTTAAAAGTATCTTTAGTCGCAGGTGATACCTTCCGTGCTGCCGCGATTGAACAGCTCAAAGTTTGGGGCGAACGCACCAACTGCCCTGTTATCTCAAAAGAAATCGGCTCTGATGCCGCAGGTCTCGCTTTTGAAGCCCTCGCAGGGGCAAAATCTCGCGGTGATGATGTGGTGATGATAGACACCGCAGGCAGATTGCAAAACCGCAAAGAACTTATGGCAGAGCTAGAAAAAATCGTCAGAGTGATAAAAAAACAAATCCCCGATGCACCTCACGCTTGCTTAATCACAGTTGATGCAACCATCGGGCAAAATGCTCACTCTCAAATAGAAATTTTTAAAGAAGCAGTCGGCATAAACGGCATGATTATCACCAAACTTGACGGCACCGCCAAAGGTGGCGTACTCGTCTCCATCGCCGAAAAACACCAACTCCCAATTCACTATATTGGCGTAGGTGAAAAGGCCGAAGACCTCCAAAGCTTCACCGCCTCCGACTTCGCCCGCAACTTGGTCGGGCTGTAAGCATCTCCTCAACCCACCAACATTCCCATATCATATTATATCGTTTCGATAGTATTCATCCGATTATATAAATGCGATATTATTGGGGGCAGACAAATCAAAATAGACATAAAAATTAAGGGGCTTTCGCCCCTTAACAATCCCTAACCAGAGACTACGCCTCTGGACTCTTCAAGTTTTTGTTTAAAAATATTTTGTTTGCCTAAAACTAGCCCTTTGAACATTGTAGAACTAACAACTTTATTAAAATCACAACCATGTATCAACAAAGTCTCTAAACAACTACTATCATCAGTTATTGCCTTAATGAAGTTTTCAAGCTTAGAAAGCTCCGAAACAGGATAGCTATTTTTATTCATATTAGGCTCAACCCAGTTAAAAAACAAAAAAACCAAATAGTTTTTGTACTTTGAAATATTTTTCAACATATATGAACAAAATACATTCAAGATGGTAAATTCTTTTGATAATGCATACTCAACAATCTTAACACAATCGTTAAATTCGTTTTCTGACAGATTACTTAAAACATCTTCATTTATATGCACATTCATTTCTGACATAACACTTGATAACTCCGAGAAAAACCATCCAGCATGCGTATTCTGGAGTTTATCTAAAACAAATAAAGCAGCAATCAATAACTTTACATCGGCAACATTCTTCAATTTGATTAATTCAGGTAGTAAACGCAATTTAGATTTATCATCTAAATCTAAAAATACATCTTTCCAATCACATCCTTGCTTAACTTTATCTAGAATATCTTCAAACTCTTGTTCAGTTATATTTATTGAAGCATAATCATATGAAAAATAATAAAACATATTATGAGGGTTTATATGAGCAAGGTACTTTACGTACGGGGGTCCGGCTTTATCTAAAAACACTTGGTAAGGATTATTTATCACATATTGCTCCTTTATTGAATTATATAACTCTGGCTTATTTTTTAGCAATATCTCTAAGCACAAAAAGACACTCATATCTGTAAACTTCTTCAATGGCATTTTAACATTCTTTTCGTTAATCGCCTCATAATTAGAAATAGACTGCATTTTATTGATTATCTTTTTTACCTCTCTTATATTTTTTATCTGACTTCTTTTATAAAAACGAAAAATTATTTCATCCAGATCAGACTTTTTAGCCCAATTTAATTTCTTTAACTCAGACTTTAAAAAAGTTAGGACTTTATGTTCACTAATTGCGGGTAGAGGGAATTCTAAGTTTATGATTTTTTCTAAATAACCTTGTTTATTATCCACTTCATCTTGTATTTTTTTACTTACTTCTTCTTTATCCATTGCCATAAGAAAAATGATATTTTCAAAGTCTGCGGTTGCACGGACGAGGCGGAATATTGCCATAATCTCATGACGCTCTAACCTATCAATATCATCAATCACAACGATAAATCTTTTGCCTGTTTTATTTATGGCTTTTTGGATTTCTCTCCTTCTTTCTACAAAGGTTTTATCTGGGCAAAAAACATCTAAAAAAGGACGTACTTTATCATTGGTAATTGCTTTTTTATATTTGTTTATGCTCGAACTAATATAGCCACATCTATTCATACGTGATAATAAAACTTCTAACTCATCAAAAAAGGCATTAGTTACATTTGCCTCACAATCGCCAACCTCGCTCGCCCATGGTTGAATTTTGAACATATAATAATCTTTATATATATCTTTCTTGGCAATCTCTTGAGACATCTTCTCAATTATATAGCTTTTACCATCGCCCCATTGCCCCAACAAACCACAGGTAAAGCCTTTAATATTGCCTTCATTACTCTTTCTATTTTCAGCAAATGAATTTATTTGATTAAGCACCTTACTTGCAAACTCTGTCCACCCCAAAGCATCTGTTGCATCTTTACCATCATTCACACCCTCTTGAGCATGGCATAATGTTTTTTGTTCAACTTTATCCCAAAAGAACAACCCATACAAAAAGCTTCCAATTAATTTCAAATTAGCTAGGAGCAAAAGGACTAACAGCACCAATGCAACATAGCCTCCTTTATGCAAAAACTCCCATGAGTTTTCTAACAATTCTTCTAATGGCTTTTTTGTATAAACAGAAAGTCCCATTAATGAATAATACAAAACAACTATTGTTATAATAAATTTTTGCCATTTAAACCTTGCAAACAAACAAGAATTTTTACCGCTACAATCACAACAAATATTTCTCATATCAAACCCCATAAATATCAATTAAGGGCATGATACTACTTTTAGGTTTAGGGAGCAAAGGGAAGTCTTTTTTATACCAAAGAAATCTAATTTAATAATTATGCATCATAGCAATAGGCTTTTATTGATAGGCTCAAATTGATTATTTCAGATTAATACCATCAAGCAAATAGCCTCGTAATAATAGCATCGGGCAAATACGCTCAGATAAATAGCTTCAAATAAATAGTCTTATTAAAATATCATCTAAACAATAGTATCAAAGTGATATGTTTTATAAGTGGCATTAAGCACATAGTGTAAAGTTTGGGTGGTTAGGATAGTGCAGGAGATATTGGTTTTTCTGACGTGAGTTTAGATAAACTAAATAACGCAGAAACATATAAAGTTCGGAGAATGAGGCTAGTAACAGGCGTTAAGACAATTATCAAATGAGTTTAAAACAGAAGAGCAAACTCGATGTTGGTAAATTGTAGAGGGTGAGGCTAGTGCTAGAAGTTAGAATGTTTTTCAAATGAGTTTACACCAAGTAAATGACTTGCAAAGAAACATATATTGTAAAGTTCGGAGAGTTAGACGAGTGGCAGGCGTTAAGACAATTATCAAATGAGTTTACATCAAGTAAATGACTTGCAGATAATTGTCTTAACAACGAACCAATCGTCAACTATACGAACTTTAAGAGCGGAGTTCGCCAGAGAGGCGTTTCCCAATTGCACTAACAACCTTTCCCATAACCATTTCAATATCCTTATCTTTTAAGGTTTCATTATATGGTTGGATTTTTAGTTGGATTGCGATTGACTTTTTGCCTTCTGGAAGGTTTGAGCCTTGATAAAGGTCAAAGATTTTTACGTCTTCGATTAGCTCTTTATCTGCTCC
>QKFK01000253.1 GCA_003252195.1 Rhodospirillales bacterium | reverse complement strand
CGGATTTGGCATTGGTTGTGCCGATGGCAGATTGCTAAATGTAACCTTCCCGCTAGAGCGCACAAGCTTTAATAATCAGCATATATACACCATTTCTTTAAGCGGGCTAAAAGGCGGTCACTCTGGTGTTGATATCAACAAACACCGTGGCAACGCTATCAAGCTTATGGCAAGGTTCTTGCGTGAATTATCAAAGAAATGTGAGTTTGATTTATTCTCCATAAATGCAGATTTTGCAAAAAATGTAATCCCTGCATCTGCCGAGGCGGTTATCTCTTGCTCTCATGGCGATGAGCTTAATAACCTTATCTCAGACATGAGCGTTATGCTAAAGGCAGAATATCCAGATGCTATGCCTCACATAACTCTCACCGTGGGCGAGAGCGAATTTGCCCCAATGAGCCAAAAAAGCCGTGATGCTTTATTAAGCTTTTTAACCCTAGCTCCATGTGGCGTGTATGATTTAACCTCATTCCGTGCCGATAGGGTAGAAACCTCAAATAACATAGCTCCAATCATTACCAAAGAGCATAATGTCGAGCTTACATTGTTTGCCCGCTCATTAATCGCATCTCGTGGTGAAGAGCTAGCCGATAAAATTCGCCTGCTCGTAAAAGCATTTGGCGCAGAGCTAGATGAGTTCTATTCAAACCCACCATGGGAGCCAAATTATAATTCTCAGCTATTAGAAGATTTTAAAAAGCTATATAAATTTGAGCTAGGAACTGAGCCAGAAATAGAAGTAGTCCACGCAGGGCTAGAATGTGGCATCATCGGCGCAAAATACGCAGGAATGGACATGATAGCCATCGGCCCCACCATGGAAGGCGTTCACTCCCCAGATGAAAAATTGCATGTGCCGTCGATTGAGAGGATATATCGGATACTCACCGCTTATCTCAAACTCTAATTAAATCACGTATGATTGGCTACTATGTCGTCGTTATAGATATTTTACGGCAAGTCATTTAGCTCTGCTAAACTCATTTGCAAAATATCATAATTCCTAATATTACCCTAATCCTCCGTGATTTAGGTTGTGTGGATTATGCTACTGCAAGCCTAACGGCTCGTTTTTGCTTTTATAAAAGCAAAAGTAAAATTTTATGGTTCATTGATGGATATATGATGTTATAGTAATTTAACAAAATTAATGGAGTGGAATATGAGTAAAGCTGATATGGTCGCTAATCTGATGTTTGATATGCTAAATAGCTTTATGATACCAACAAATACGATGCAGTCTTTGTTTCAACAGCATATGAATAAAAAAGCAGAGAAACTTAGAGACATAATTATAAGTGAAATTGATTCTGGTAATTTTTCAAGAATTAATGAAGATGATAGAGTGTCTTTGTTTTTTAGATTAACTCAGGCTGCTATGAATGGTTCTGCTAGGTCAAATTTAAGGCTTTTAGCCCAAATAATTAATAGCCGTGCTAAAGATGAAAATATTAATCCAGAATTGTTTCCATCAGAATTTAACCGCTATGCTTCAATAATTGAAACTCTTTCTTTGGATGAAATTAAGATGTTATCAGTATTGCTAATAGCTAAAGAAGATGTAAAAGGTGCTTTTACAGTAAATGTCTTTGAAAACGCTAAATTACAATACAATAAAGCAAAAGAAGTTGTGTCAAAAAAGAAGGTTATAAGTGATGATATGGTTGAGTTGTGTTGCTCTGCACTACAAAGGACAGGCTTAGTTATGAAACACTCAGCTACTTTCGGAGGTGCTGTTTATTCAACAACAGAAATTTTTGATGAAATCATCAAACTTGCAGATTTTCAAGATTGTTTGAAAAAAGAAGGTGTTAGTATTTAAAAAAGTTTTTAGGTTGTTAGGATTTTTTTCTAAAAAATCATGACAAATGCGGAGCATATAATTTTGATTTATGGGTAATAAAAAAGAGAGCTGGTTGGCTCTCTTTTATTTTATGCATATTCTGGGCCTTGAGGTGGCCAATGTTCTTTTAAGTCATAGATGGTTGTGGTTAGGTTATCTAGTGGCTTAACGTCTAATTCTTCGTAATAATCTTTTTGAGCTTTATCGATTTTGCCTTGGATTTGGTATCTGTCCACGCTATCACCGCCACAGAATACTCCAATTTCTAGCTCTGGCCAGCCACGCTCAGTTTCTAAGAGTACTTCATAAGCGCATTGTTTGCCTCTGAGGAGTTTGTTTACTTCCTTTTGTTGTTTGGCAAAATGTTCTTCTAAATTTGCTTCTCTTTGGTGAGCTACAAAATAACCCAAAATCTCGCCTTCATCGCCAGTGCCTTCAATGTTAGCGGCTCTTTCTAAAAGCTCGAGTGAGCCTAAGCCTGTGGCACATGCAAATAGGGTTGGGTACATTAATGTAAGGTCAAAGTCGCCGTTTTCTAGCTTTGGTCTAAGTAGAACTTCGCACCAATCAAACAAGCCTAAGGCAACTAATTGGTCCATATATGTAGCTTCTACAACAGGGGTAATTTTACCGCCTTGTTTCCAAATTTGTTCGGCTAATACAAGGCCTTCATCTGCCTTGCCGAGCATTACTTTTGTTTGTAAAAGAGCAATAGATGCATTTACATCTTTTGGGTCTGCTTCATGAATGTTAGCGAGCTTGCCTTCAATCTCGGCAATCTCTTTAGTGGCTGAATATTGTAACTCAACCAAGCGATCAAATAATTCAATAATGTCGTCTCTGATAGCGAAATCGCTCATAAAACCCATTCCTACTCTTAAGAATTCTTATAACCCATATTTATAAATCATATTTATAAGCAAAGTCAAAGCTAAAATAGCTTGTAACAATATCTTAATTTATCTTTTTAACCGCGTTAAAGGCGTCAAATATTGATGAATATGATTTGCCATCAATAATTATGCTTTTAGAAGTGCTGGCTTTTAAAAACTCTGTCTCGCTTAATTTGTCATCATTTGGCGTTGTAATATCAAGTATTTCAATATCATCTGCAACATAGCTTTCGATATTTTTATTGCCGTCTGCTTGAGTGGTTTCTTTTTGTATGTTAAGGCCTTTTGAGCTTACTATACTTGCATATAAAGTAGGCTTTGATGGTTTGGCTGTTTCAGTTGATGTTTGGGTTTGGTTGTCTGCAATATTTGTGCTTTGCTCTTGTTTAGCTTCTTGCTTGAAGCCAGCATTGGTTAAATTAACACTAGCTATTGAGCCTACAGTTTTTTGCTCTTTTCCGCTTTTTGATTTGTGGTAGGTGTCAAAGCTAATATTAGTTACAACAACATCAGCAGAGCCAGGTTTTTCACCAGATAATGTTTTCATCACGTCTACATTGCTAATTTGAATTGAGCCCGCTGAGAATTTGTCTCCATTTTTTGTGGTGGCCCTAACATTATCAAGTAGCATAACGCCGTCTTTAAAATTTGTGGTTAGCTTGTCATAATCTATAACTGCGTCGGGGCAGGCGCTTTTTAATGTTGCGCGCAATGTTGCATCGGTTGCAGCTTGTGCGGTTTTTTCAATATTTGCTTTTAACGCAGCAAGGTCAAATGCATCTGCGTTGCTTGCGGTGATAATCGAAATAAAAAATAAAGTACAAAAAGCTAGTAATTTCATAATTAATCCTAAGGTTTAAAGCATAAAAGGCTTTTAGTTTTAATAAGGCTCGGCTACATTAGTAGGCAAGGTTAAAAAGAGTTTATACTTAAATGAATATTCAAGGCAATTATTTAATCATCAAAAGCTCATCAAAAATCGTTTGAATGGGGCGCTAAGCTATTCTGAAAATGATTTTTTATATAAAAATACTGGGCAATCTATATTAGAGCGCATTTCTGAGGTTAAGGGTGCGTTTGTTAATATGTTAGAACTTGGTGCTCGAGACGGGTTTATCGGTGCTGAATTGTTGGCAGCTAATAGGGTTGAGAAGCTTGTTTCAACAGAGGTTTGTTCTAACTATGCCTCATCTATGGTGGGTTATAAATATGTTGATGATGTTAATGATGCCTCATTTGCAGAGAATGAGTTTGATTTAATTGTCAGTAATCTTAATCTGCATAATGCAGATGATTTGCCAGATAGTTTATTAAAAATTCGCAAGGCGCTAAAACGAGGCGGTTTGTTTGTTGGTGCATTATTTGGCGTAGATACATTAACCGAGCTTAGAAACTCATTTTATAAATCAGGCGATGAGAATTGGCGGGTTCATTCCTTTCCTGATGTTCAGCAAATTGGTGATTTGCTTTTTAGGGCGCGGTTTGTTGATAGCGTGGTTGATAGAGAAGTTATTAAAATTGAATATTCATCGCCTCTAAAATTGTTATATGATATAAAAAATATGGGTCAAAGTTCTGCCCTTACTAATGGCTATAAAGGCTTAACTAAACCAGAAATTTTTAGTAATATGGCTCATGCTTATCAAGAAAGTTATTCTTATAATGATGGTGTGGTGGCTAGTTTTGATGTGATTTATATTTTAGCGTGGCGCAGAAATGAAGTTTAAGAATAATCTATTACGAGGGGAGCTTATATCTCGCAAAAAGCGGGTTCTGGCAGATGTTATGCTAGAAAATGGTTCTGTTGTAACGGCATATTGTTCTAATTTTTCTGCTATGGAGGGGTTAACCCAAAGCGGGACGGAGGTCTTTGTTTCTCGTTTGGTTACTCCTATGCGCAAGCTAAAATATATATGGGAGCTAGCTTATGCAGATGGTGGCTTGGTAGGGGTTAATGCTTCTCGCACTAATGAGCTAGTAGCAGAAGCGATTGAAGCAAAAAAGATAGAGGGTCTAGAAAGTTATGATTATGTTTTTCGTCACCCTTCATACTTGAAAGATACCAGAATAAACCTAACTTTAGAGAGCAAGGACGATAAAATCTGCTATGTTGCGGTTAATAATATATATATGAAACGCAAAACAGATGTGGTGTTTCCATCTGCTGTTACATTATATGAGCGTAAACAGCTTGAAGAACTTTCGTATTTGGTTGATGGTGGAATGAGAGCTGTTATGGTTTATGTGGCTCAACGCATGGATTGTGTGGGGGCAAAGATGGTTTGGGATATAGACCCAACACAGGCAGCTTTGCTTTTAGAAGCAAAAAACCGTGGGGTTGAATTTCTTTGTTATAATTGCTGGATAGATAATAAAAATATCTGGCTTGATAAAAGCTTGCCTTTAAGCTTTTGAAGTTGTAAAAATATTAGGCTGATTTATTCGATTTTAGGAGATGGGTTTTGAGAAAAGATAGTAGAATTGTTCTTCATTCAAAAGAAGATTTTGCAGCAATGCATAAAGCTGGCAAATTAGCCGCTGAAACCCTAGATTTTATTGCTCCATATGTGAAGATTGGCGTAACAACCTTAGAACTCAATGATTTGTGTCATAAATTCATTACAGATCATGGCGCAATATCTGCCCCTCTTGGTTATAGGGGGTATCCAAAATCAATCTGTACTTCAGTTAATCATGAAATTTGTCATGGTATTCCATCTGATAAAAAGGTGCTTCAAGATGGTGATATCATTAATATAGATGTAACCGCAATCTTAGATGGTTGGTATGGCGACACAAGTAGAATGTTTTATGTTGGTGAGCCAAAGGTTAAAGCCCGCAAATTGTGCGAAGTAACGTATGAGTGCTTAATGCGTGGTATTGATGTGGTTAAACCAGGTGCAACATTGGGTGATATTGGTTATGCAATCCAAAGTTATGCAGAAAAGAACCGTTTTTCTGTAGTGTTAGATTTTTGTGGTCATGGATTGGGAACTGAGTTTCATTGCGAGCCAAGCGTAATTCACGCAGGGCGCAAAGGTGAGGGGTTAGTTCTAGAAGAAGGTATGTTCTTTACTATTGAGCCAATGATAAATGCAGGTAAATATGATTCTATAATCTTATCTAATGGCTGGACTGCTGTAACTCGTGATAAGTCTCTATCAGCTCAGTTTGAACACTCATTAGGCGTAACCGCAGATGGTTGTGAGATATTTACTTTATCACCTAAAGGTCTGCATTATCCTCCTTACAATGTATAATTTCTATGAGCGAAGATAAAAACCAAGATAAGCCACATTATTTAGGGCATAGAGAGCGCCTTAGAAATAAGTTTATCTCGCAAAATGGTGATAGTCTTGCTGATTATGAGCTTTTAGAGCTTATATTAACGCTCGCATTGCCTCGTAGAGATGTTAAGCCTCTTGCTAAAGACTTGCTTGCAAAGTTTGGTTCTTTTTCAAAGGTTATTAGCGCAGATATAAATGAGCTAATGAGTATAAGTGGTGTAAAAGAAAACACTGCTGTTGCAATTAAGCTAATTCAATCTTCTTGTAAAAGATATCTAAAGACAGATGTTATAGATAGCCCGATTTTTAATAATTGGGACAAGCTTTTAGATTATTGTATGGCTTCAATCGCATATGACAAAGTAGAGCAATCTCGCATATTGTTTTTAGATGCTAAAAATAAACTTATAGCCGACGAGCTTCAGCAAAAAGGCACTGTTAATCATACATCAGTTTATCCGAGGGAAGTGGTTCGCAGGGCATTAGAGTTGGGCGCTACCGCAATTATAATGCTTCACAATCACCCATCAGGAGACACTTCTCCATCAAAAGCAGATGTCGAAATAACCCGTAAAATATCTGAGGCATGCAAAGTAATGGGGATTACATTGCATGATCACATAATTGTGGGGAATGGTGGGGGCTATTCTAGTCTCAAATCCTTAAATCTCGTATAATGGGTTATTAATGCGTCACTGCATGTTTTTTGCTCATGTCATTTAGGTATGCTAAACTCACATCACAAAAAACACTAGCTCCTATTACTCCTCATTCTCCGAGATTTAGCTTATGTATTTATTGAATTAGTTCCTCGTTAAAGAGAATTTTCCCAGTCATGTAGTCTATCTACACTCCTGCCAAAATTATCTTTAACTCCTGCTACTATTTGTCTCTTAAGGATTTATTGTAGATAACAATTATTAGAGATATATAACTTGGTGAAAAACGCTACAAATTTTGTCTAATATTAATAGGTTCGATTCGTGTGTAAAAAATCACAATAAAAACCCCCTGTAAAACCCGCAGAAGCCCTAGTTTAGTAAGTAAAAAATAATTTTCGTTTTTTGAGGGGGCTTTTTTGTGAAAAAAAGGCTATTTACCGAAAAAAATATAGACAAACAAAATCATAATCCGTAAACATTATGTCAATTCTTCTTCGGGGGAAGTGTTTCAACAATCTTTAGGGGGTTTCATGGAATGAACGCTAAATTTGAGAATGTTAATGTTGTAGAGCTAAATACCAACAATATTGCAGATGTTGCACAAATGATGAATATCATGGGTATTTTGCATGGTCACGAAAGCCAAGACGCAAGTCATTTTACATCTAAATTAAACAAGGACATTCTTGAAGAACGAACGGGCGTTAAAATCTTTGTATTTGAAGATAAAGAAAATTCCAATAAACCACTCGCATATACAACAGTAACTCCATTAGTTGATGAAAAAGGCCGTAGAGGCGTTATGCTTGAGGATATGATCGTGCATCCTGATGCTAGGTCAAAAGGCTATGGCTTGTTGTTAGAAGACTTTGTGGCAAATTATGCAGATGTTAATGGCCTAGATTTTGTTAGATTGCTTTCTGCTTCATATAATTCACGTATGATTGGGCTTAATAATGAAGTAGTTAAGGCTGAGCAAAGAGGCTATAACGCATATATTCAACCAGAAAAAAAATATAAAACAGAATGTTCTGCTCGCAAATTGCAAAATGCAGATATTATGGCTCAATACAAATTTTTAGCTAAAGAATACCCAGAGCAGTTTGCTGCATTGAAAAGATCTATCGTTTCAGCAGATGAAACCAGTCATATGGTTGTGGGTAGCTTTGATAAAGATGGAAAGCTAGTTTCTGCTAGTGTTGGTAGCATTACATATGCATCAAGCCCAATTGGCTATGGTTATGTTTCAGAGCCAGCGATGTTCTTTACTAAAGATGCTAAAGAAAAATCAGATGCTACACTTGCAATGCTCAATTTTACACAAAAAGCAACTAAAGAAAATGGTTGGGATATGGATGTTGTACATCGTGTTAACCCAAATGATAGAGCTGTTGTTAAAACTATGTCTCATGTGGCTGAGATTGATAAATTGCCTCATAGTGAGCACACATGGGTTGAATTTTATCTCGCAGGCAATACATTAAGAAGTGCTTCTAGAAGATTTGATGAGGCTACAAATAGCTCATATAGAAAATCTCAAGAGAAGAAAATGGCTGTGGTTAGACCGCTTAATACCCCATTATCAATTATGAAGAGTAAACTACAATATGCAAAAGCTCGTTAAGAATTTAAATATTATCTGGAATGCAGAAAATTCTTATCAAGGTTTGTGTGATATATTAGTAGAAGACGGCGTTATTGTGAAGATTTCGCCGTCTATCACTGATATTGACGCAGATGTTGATGTTGTTGATATGAATGGTGCATATGTTATGCCTGCATTTTGGGATGCTCATATCCATGTTTTGGCAAGCGAGATTATGCGTAACTCACTTGTATCTCTCAATGAAGAAGGTAAGCATTCTGTAGAAGAATACCTTAAAAAAATCAGAGACTATGCTTGTAGTGATATTGGTAAGCAGTTTGATGTTATTAATGGAGCTGGTTGGGAAGATGCTACTTTTATGGCTTATAACCAAAAAGACGGCGAAGAATTTAAGCTCTTAGGTCCAAGTAGATTTCTATTAGATGAAGCCTTAAAAGGAACACCTGCTGAAAATAAACCTGCATATTTTAGCTCATTTGATTATCACTCAATTTGGGTAAATACGGTTGCACTTAAAATGGCTGGTATGCTTAATGAGCCTGAAAATACGCCTATTCCAAGTGGTAAGATTGAGGTTAGCCCTATTGATGAAAAAGCGTGGGGATGCCTAAGGGAAGGGGCTACTAGATATTTGTATGACAATGTTACAGAGCTAAAAATCCCTGATAGTTTAATGCAACAAGCTCTAGAAGAGTTTGAATGTGTGATGCTTAAAAATGGAATAACAGGCGTTACTGCTGTTGGTTGTGATCCAAGTACGTTGTGTAGTGATCCATCTGTTAGCCCTATGTATGATTTGTTTGTAAAGAATGATAAAGAAGGCAAGCTTAATTTGTTTTATGATTCTTGCGCTTATATAGCACCTATGGATGATTATAATGAGGTGATTGCAAGAATTAAGAGCTTACAAGAGCTACATAAAGATAGCAAAAATCTTCGCTTCTCAACGCTAAAGATATTTGTTGATGGTGTGGTTGAGGGTGGAACAGCAGCTTTAATTGATGAAAATGGCATGTGTGATAAAGCAAATCTGATTTGGGATGAAGAGCATTTTAAGAATATGGTGATTGCAGCTGATAAGGCTGGTTTGCAGATGCATTTTCATTCAATTGGTGATGGTGCAACTAAATTAACCTTAGATGCAATAGAAGAAGCTTTTAGGCTTAATGGTAAAAGAGACGCTCGTCATACAATCGCTCATGCTCAGATAGTTAGAGATGAAGATATCGAACGCTTTAATCAGCTTGGTATAATTGCTAGCATGCAACCTGCTTGGTTCTATAAAGATCCTAAAATTTTTGATAAAGTTGAAAGAGTGTATTTGGGCGATAGGGCTGATAAAGAATATTATTATAAAAGCTTTATTGATAAATCTGTGTGCGTGGCTGCGGGTAGTGATTACCCGATTACAACAGACCCTAATCCATTATATGCGGTTGAAACTGGTGTTACCAGAAGCGCAAATGGTGTGACAGATGATGCCTATAAACTAAATGTAGATGAATGTGGCTCATTAGCTGATTTGTTAAAATCTCATAGCTATAGTGGCGCTTATCAAGCTCATGTGGAAAATAAGATGGGCTCAATTGCAATAGGTATGCGAGCAAATTTTGTTGTGCTTTCAGAAAACCCATTTGAATGCGAATCCAACAATATTCATCAAATCAAAATTATTGCAACGCTTGTGGATGGAAAAATAGTTTATAAGCAATAATGTAATATTCTAATTCTGCTTAAAGTCTAATGAAACTGCGGTTTAAACAAGGAAGTCCCCTTTCCATGGGGGATGGAAAGGGGACGGGTGTTGGGGAGAAAAATGCAAATTTACACTTGCATTTGAGTGATTTAAGCTTATCATAATAGACAAAATTGTCAAGCAAAATGGAGAGGAATATGGAAAACACACAAGAAAACCTACCAAACTGGGACTTGAGCGACCTTTACAAAGGTATGGATGATCCTAAAATTGCTCAAGATAAGTCTAATTTGGGCATACTTTCTAAAAAATTTGAAGAGCGCTATAAAGGTAATGTTGAGAATCTTGATGGGGAAACATTTGCTAAGGCAATTAGAGAATATGAAAAGATTAGAGAGCTTGATTATAAGCTTGGGGTATATGCTTTCTTAAATCTTTGTACCGACCAAACAAATTCTGAAAAAAAACTATTTTCTTCTGCCATTGATGAAAAATCAGTCGAAATTAGTAAGAATACTTTGTTCTTTGGTCTTGAAATTAATAAGCTCGATGATGCTAATATTGAGAAAAAACTTGAAACACCAGAGGCTAATCACTATCGCCCATTTGTTGAGAATGTGAGAGCGTTTAAAAATTATCAATTAAATGATGATTTAGAAAGATTGTTTGTAGATAAATCGCAGACATCTGGTTCTGCATGGGTAAAGCTTTATTCAGAAAAAATGGTTCGTATGCGTTATGAGGTTGATGGTAAAGTTACAACTCCTTCAGAAATCACTAAAATGATGGTGAGTGAAAATGCTGAAGACAGAAAAAAAGCATACGAAGCTCAAGATAAAGAAACCAAAGAGCACGCTTGGGAATTCGCCATGATTATGAACAATATTGCTAAAGATAAAGCTATATCTGATGAATGGAGATCTTTTGAAAAACCTGTGTCATCACGCAATGTTGAAAATAATGTAGAAGATGAAGTTGTTGAGAATTTGGTTTCTACAGTTAAAGATGGTTATAAGAATCTTACTCATCGTTATTATGGTTTAAAAGCAGATTGGATGGATAAAGATAATATTGAATATTGGGACAGAAACAATGCTGTGCCAATTGATGGGTTAGAAGAGAAAAAATATACATGGGAAGAAGCAAAAGATATCGTATTTAATGCTTATAACGAGTTTTCTCCTGAATTAGCTGCAATTGGTAAAAAATTCTTTGATAATAATTGGATTGACGTGCCTCCTAAAGATGGTAAACGCGGCGGAGCTTTTGCTTGCGATACTATTCCTGGGTCTCACCCATATTTGATGCTTAACTTTGATGGTTCTGCTCGTGATGTTATGACATTGGCTCATGAGTTAGGTCATGGTGTTCATCAATATTTGGCAACTAACAAGCAGGGTATGTTAATGCAAGAGACACCTCTTACTTTGGCAGAGACAGCCTCTGTTTTTGGTGAGATGATGACTTTTAGATATATGTTAAAGCAAGAAAATGATCCTAAAAGACGCTTTTCTTTAATCACTGGCAAAGTTCAAGATATGTTAAATACATCTGTTCGCCAAATTTCATTCCATGATTATGAAACAAAAGTTCATGATGAGCGCAAAAAAGGTGAGCTATCAGAAGAAAAATTTGCAGAATGTTGGACAGGGTCATTAAAAGACTCATTAGGTCCAAAAGTGAATGTTAATGATTGTATAGATACTGGTTGGGCTCATATTCCACATATGTTCAGAACACCTTTCTATGTTTATGCTTATTCATTTGGTGATTGCCTTGTGAACTCTCTTTATAAAACCTATGAAGAAGGCAAGGTTCCAGATTTCCAAGAAAAATATAAAGAAATGCTTTCAAAAGGTGGCTCAGAGAAACATACAAGCATCTTAAAACCATTCGGCTTGTCAGCTAAAGAACCTAACTTCTGGGAAAGTGGTCTTAAGGTAACTATTGGTTTGATTGATGAAGCTGAAAAACTTGGTAAGGAACTCGGCCTGGGAAAGTATAAAAACAAAGATGTTGCAAATAATAATGCAGAAATCTTGAAGAAAAAGCTTTCTAATGGCAGGGGCTAATCCTTGTTATTAATTTTATTAAACACCCGTCATAATTGTGGCGGGTGTTTTTTTCTATCGGCATAGTTAAGTAGACGTGGATAATCTTGTCAGATGTGTGGTCGGTTGTCTAAGTAAGCGTGGTGGTAAGTAAGCCTGCGTAGCCGTTAATAATACTTATTTAGACTGTTTGATGTTTGTACATAATAATTGTAATATTTTGTTGTGCAAAAATAATAATTGCTCTACTCTAATAGACAAAATTGTCGACAAAGGGGTTTTGAATATGGAAAACACACAAGAAAAACTGCCACGCTGGGATTTGAGTGATTTGTATAAAGGTATGGATGATCCAAAAATAAAAAAGGATATATCTAAGCTCGCGTTGATGGCAGAGAAGTTTGAAACCAGATATAAAGGCAGTTTAGAGGCTCTAAGTGGAGAAGAGTTTGCTAAAGCGATTAAGGCAAAAGAAAAATTTAGTGAAGTTTTTGCTAGGCTTAGTCAGTTTACACATCTTTCACTTGTAACTGATCAAACTAATACAGATAAAAAACAATTTGATTCTTCAATAAGAGATAATTTAAGAAGCGCTGCAAAAAAGATAATGTTTTGGGGCCTTGAAATCAATCAGCTTGATGATGATAATATTAACCAAAAGCTAGAACACCCAGATGTGGCTAAATATCGCCCATATATTGAAGAAATTCGTGAAGATAAAGATCATGATCTTGCTAGCGATCTCGAAAGATTGTTTATGGATAAAGCTCAAACATCTGGCCCAGCATGGGTGAAGTTATATTCTGAGAAGATGGTGCGTATGCGCTATAATGTTGATGGCAAAATGGTAAGCGAGGTTGTTATTGATAAGCTTGAATTGAGCGAAAAAGAAGAAGAACGCGAAAAAGCATGCCGTGCTGCAGGTAAAGCGTCTGATAAAGATGCATGGGAATTTGCTTTGATTATGAATAATATCGCAAAGGATAAAGCAATATCAGATGAATGGCGTAAATATAAAGAATCTGTTTCTTCACGTAATTTGGGTAATCAGGTTGAAGATGAGGTGGTTGAAAACTTGGTTTCAACAGTTAAGAAAAACTATAAAAACCTCACGCACCGTTATTATGGTCTAAAAGCAGATTGGCTTGGTAAAGATAAAATTGAATATTGGGATAGAAATTGTGCTGTTCCTCTAGGTGGGCTAGAGGAGAAAAAATACACATGGGAAGAAGCTAAAAATATTGTTTTAGAATCTTATGGTGAGTTTTCTCCTGAGATGGCAAATATTGCTAAAAAATTCTTTGATAATAATTGGATTGATGCTGAGCCTAGAGATGGTAAACGTTCAGGTGCTTTTTCATCTCGCACGGTCCCAGATGCACACCCGTATATTTTGATGAATTTTAATGGTAAAGCAGCAGATGTTAAAACATTAGCCCATGAATTGGGGCATGGTGTTCACCAATATCTCTCAATGGAGAAACAAGGTATGCTCATGCAAGGAACACCATTGACATTGTCAGAGACTGCATCTGTTTTTGCTGAAATGTTGGTGTTTAAAAATCTTCTTAAAAAAGAAGAAGATCCTAAAAAGCGTTTTGCTCTTATAACTAATAAAATTCAGAACATGGTTAATACTGGTGTGCGTCAAATCGCCTTTCATGATTATGAGACAAAGGTTCATCATGCTCGTAAAAAAGGAGAGCTCTCTGAAGAGCAATATGGTAATTTTTGGATGGATTCAATGAAAGAAGCAATGGGTCCAAAGGTGAATATTGATGAATGTGTAAGATCAGGTTGGACGCAGATACCTCATATGTTTAGAACACCATTCTATGTATATTCATATTCATTCGGTAATGGTTTGGTTAATTCATTGTATAAAACCTATGAAGAAGGCAAAGTAGGTGGCTTCCAAGATAAATATTTAGAGCTTTTGGGCAAGGGTGGCTCAGAAAAACATGGCTCAATGTTAAAGCCATTTGGATTGTCAGCTAAAGATACAGACTTTTGGCAAAAAGGCTTGGATGTTATTTCTGACTTTATTGATGAGGCTGAAAAGCTTGGTAAGCAATTAGGTTTGGGTAAAGATAAGCCTAAAGCTCAGACTAATGCAAATGCAGCTGAGGTGATTAAGAAGAAATCTCAAGGTGGTAGATAATTATATAAGCTAAATTTTAAAAGCCCTGATTAATCTCAGGGCTTTTTTGTTGTTTTGGCTTGCTTGTATTCTTTAGCTAAACATGCTTATTTTCTTAATTAGTAAATAGGCTCTGTTTGAATATGCTTAATACTATATCTAGTAAATTATGGTATATTTGTATTTGTTTATTTATAAATTGTTGCACCTGTTTCTTAATTGCTGTTCTTGCTTTTATAATCTATCTACATAATTGTATATCTACTTATTGTAATTACTAATTTACGATATTACTGCATAAGATAGGAGTTGTGAGTATATTAAGAATAAATGATCTTTTGTATGAAATTATAAACTATAGTTTTATCTATATGTAGTATATTAATTGTAATTATAATAGTTGACTTTTAATTATTCTAATTGTAAGTAATATTTATGGTTTGCGTGCAATCTTTTGCATGTATCTTTGTATGCTAATATATCTCAAGTTGTTATCTTTGTTGGGGAATTATTTATGTCTAGAAAATTATTAACAGGAGTGGCTTTGACTGCACTAATGGCAGTTTCTGCTAGCCATTATTCATATGCAGCAGATATTACAGTGGCTCAAGTGGCTACTGTGGATATTAATGATGATTCTACTATTCAGGCAAATGTAACTGCCGCAACGGGCCTTAACTTTAATACAGCAGGTGTGGATGGCGACCCAATTACGGTTGATATATATAGCGGAGTAACAATATCAAGCACTAGTGTTGGTGTTGAGTCTAATGATAGTTATAATGAAGTCATAAATCATGGCACTATTGCAGGTACTAGCTACGGCATACAAGCCAATGGCACATCAAACATGAGCATTGATAACTATGGTTCAATCTCAGCTCCATCAGGAGAAGGTATTCATGTTGGAAATAGCAACTCATCAATCACCAATAGAGCTGGTGCAACTATATCTGGTTCAACTTTAGGTGTGCATTTATCTGGATCCGACCAAACCCTAACAAACTATGGCACAATCAGCAGCACCACAAATGGTGTTGTGATTGCTGGTAGCGGTGCCACCATCACAAATAGTGGCACGATTTCTGGCTCAACCAATGCCATTAATTATAGCACTGGTGGAGCTACGTTAAACATTAACGATGGTGCAGTGTTCACAGGTGGTGTGAATTATAACAACACAACTGGTAATACAACTAACTTTAATACATCTGGCAGTTATTCACTCGATGTTAAAAACTACATTACAGCAAGCAACACCGCAACCGCAACTAATGGAAAGAGCATCGTTTATTCATTAAGTTCTGGCACAGGTAAAATTAATGTTGTGCAAGCTAACTCTGTTGAATCTAGCACAAAGGCAACCGCCAATTACGGACAAGCTGTTGCAACTGTAATGGACAATATTTTAGACATTGATGTTGACCGCTCAGTTCCATCTGCAGATATTGGCCTAAGCGAAGGTGAAGCTCCTAAGATGGTTCAACTGGCCCCTGGTGTGTCTGTTCTAGGTTCAAATATGTTTTGGGTTCGTCCTTTTGCTGGGCAGCAGTTCTTTAACACGCCTGATACAACCTCAACTAACTTTGGTATTGCATCTGGTATTGACCACCAATTTGCAGGTAATAACAGATTTGGAGCTCTCATTGGTTATGGTGACATGAGCAACGAAGCAAATGATGGTACAAATGACATTAGTAGTACAGTCATGTTCACAGGTGCATATTTGCGTCATCCATTTGCAAAATACACTCTTGATAGCCAAATTATCGCAGGTACTGTTAAATCTAAAAGCGAACGTAGCGTTAATGGAACAGAAAAAGCGATTGGTCATTTCGATGGATGGTTTATCACTCCAAGTGTTTCATTATCTACAGATTATCAAGTATTTACAGACTGGGTTATGACACCATCTGTAGAATTGCGTTATACCGTTGTTGGCTCTGATGGATATACAGAAGAGGGTTCATCACAAAACGTAACTTATGACAATCGCTTAGCACAAAGACTTGAAGAAGTTCTTGGCTTAGAATTATCTCATACTAAGCCTTTACAGAATGGCAACATGGGAACAATATCGTTCTTAGGTGAAGTTGTTAACAACACTAACATTGGTGGTTCAAATGATGTTGATGCTAGCGTATCAGGAACAGACTTCATTATAAGCTCATCAGAAAAAGATAATGTGATTGGTGCCCGTGTAGGCGTTGGTGGACAATTAGCTCTTAATCACTCAATGTCTTTATATTCTAACGCTAAAGTTGGCTTATATTCAGACGATAGCCGTTCATGGTCTGCAAACGTTGGTTTGAAAATAAACTTCTAATTTTAATCGCGTAAATTTTAAAAAGCCCTGATTAATCTCAGGGCTTTTTTGTTGCTTGTAATATAGGCTAACAAGATAGTCTTCCTTGTTAATCCTGTATTTGTTGTTTATGAGTAATTGTACTCACTGCTTAATTGTTGTGTTTGCATTTTTGATAATTTTTCAACCATATAGATTGTCATTCCATTTGCAAAAACAGCTATAGGAAGCGCGTTAATTTCATATGGTTGGTTTAATATTCTGTTCCATACCACCATGATTATTAAGCCAATTACTGCGCCACTAACAAAGCTTTTTGTTTGTATGTTTTTGCCAATAATAGTTAATAACAATGGCATTAATACAATTGGAGACCAAAAATCATAAGCATACATTAGTAATCCTAATATGCTATTGAAGTTTAGTGCTAAAATAACTGATAATATTCCGCATACTGCTGTGGCAATTTTAGCAAATAAAAGCTCTCTGCTATCAGATAATTTATTTGTTCTAAGCGGTTGAATGATATCATTAACAATGCTAACTGAAGCTGCGTTTAAAAATGAGTCAGCTGATGACATAGCAATTGATATTATTCCCGCTATTACAATGCCTTTTAATATAACAGGTACGCTCTCGTTTACAACATATGGAATTGCAAGGTTAGGGTCTAGCTCTGGGTTTAGGTGTAGTGCGACTAAACCAATTAACCCTGTTACTGTGAAGAAAGGTATTGAGAATATACCTGCCATCATTGTTCCTTTTTGCACGGCCTTGGTGTCTTTGCCAATGCATAGTCTTTGTACATATGGAGGAACTAGGGTTTCTCCAAGGATAAAAGAGCAGAACAAAGAGAAAAAGGCTAACCAGCTATGTCCCTCGGCTGGTATGTTAAAACGTGATGCTGGAATGTTGGCTATGATGTTGTCAACCCCACCACATGCGTTTATTCCAAATATTAGGGTTAGTGGAAGTCCAATTGCTAGAACTATAAACTGGATTATGTCAGTTTTAACAACCGCTAACATTCCGCCAACTGTAGAGTAAATGATTATGATTGTGCAACCAAGCAAAGCTCCTGTTGTTTGAGAAACGCCTAAAAACAAATTAAAGACATAACCAATAGCCAAAACTTGAGCAGATAAAATTCCTATGCAAAGCATTGTTCCAAATATACCTGCCGTTAGTTTTCCTGTCTTGCCATAATTTGTTTCTAAGATATCTCCTACAGAGATTGCTTTTGGAAAGTTAATTATTTTTGGTGATAAAAATTTAGCAACAAGCATTTCTTTTAATGAAAAACCCCATAAAGCAACAATGTTTGCTATTCCAAAAGTGAAAACTTTTTCTGCGTTTCCTAAAGAAAAACCTCCGCCAATAAATGATGCAGATAATGTGGCAAAAATAACCCAAGGTCCAAATGATCTTGATGCAACAGAAAATCCATCAATGTTTTTAATTCCTTTGCTGGCCCATATGCCATATGCCAACTGCAAAAATCAATGTTAAATACGTAAAAATTATAATAGTGTCTATATTTGCTAAAGAATTTAGCATTGTTATTTCCTCCTTAATTTTAAAATGAGCCCTATGTCTCAGGCGCAGTATAACATATAAAATTTCTGTGATGGTGATTTTTATATAATTAATTTATAAATTATGTAAAGTTGTCCGGGTGTGCGTGTTAGCTTGATTTAATAATGTTATTCAGAAAATAAGAAAATAAAAAGGGGGTTAGCTTAAAAGCGTAACCCCTTGTTTTATATGGTGGGCGTAACAAGGATTGAACTTGTGACCCCTACGATGTCAACGTAGTGCTCTCCCGCTGAGCTATACGCCCATACTTAACGGATTAGATTTAATATATAAGAAACCACATTTCAAGATAAAATTTTGATAAATATAAATATTTGTTGTAAAATATGATGATGTATTACAACCGTTAGTAAGGTTTTTGTGGCTAAGTATATTGAATTAGATATTGATTATAAAAATATAACTCCTTTTACAGTTAAAGAGCCAAAGGAACTTGCGTATCCTATTGTTGTTTCTTCTCCTCATAGTGGGCGATTAATGCCTGGCGATTTTGCTAAAAAATCACGTCTTGATATGCTTTCTTTAAGACGCTCTGAAGATGCGTATGTTAATGAGTTGATTAGTGACTTGGTAGATAAAAACATAATCGTTCTTGAGGCAGAAGTGTCTCGCTCATTTGTAGACGTTAATCGTTCAAAAAATGAAATTGATAAGAACATGTTTGTAGATGCTGTTCCACTTAGAAAAATTATAGATAGTAACAAGCTTCAAAATGGGCTAGGGGTTATTCCATCTAGGGTTGGACCTTCATTGGATATATATGATGCAAAGCTTCTTTATAAAAATGAGCGAAAACGGATTAAATATATATATGAGCCATATCACAATGAGCTAAAGAGACAGATTGATAAATGTGTAGATAGGTTCGGTTGTTGTTTGGTCTTAGATATTCACTCTATGCCAGAAAAAGCCTGTAGAGATTTGGGCTGTGAGGTTGATGTTGTTATAGGTGATATATATGGTAACTCATGTCCTCAAGTTGCAGTTGAGATATATAGCGGATGTTTAAGGGCAAATTTTTCTGTTGAATATAATAATCCATATGCGGGGGGCTTTATCACTGCAAATTACACCGCTCCTAAAAAACATATTTTTACTCTTCAGACAGAAATCAGGCGGTCTTTATATATGGATGAGGGTGAATTAGCTCGCTTGCCAAACTTTAATAGGGTTGCAGATGGCTTGTGCTTTGCAATATGCGAGCTAGGTGAATATCTCTTGGAATATTCAGATAAGTTGGCACGCTTTTAGCATATTGTTTATCAAAATATTATGTTTTGAGGATGATATGTTCAAATATCTATGTTTATTCTTATTTCTAATCATGCCATCTGTTGCTAATGCTTCATCTGGTGATAGGCTAGATGTTTGTTCATATTATGCTACTAAATCAGAGAAAAAACACGAGATTAAATCACATTTACTTGAAGCTATTGCTCAGGTCGAAAGTGGCAAATGGAACGAAACATTGCAAAAAAAGACACCTTGGCCATGGACAATTAATTATGGCGGTATTGGTAAATCTTTTGAAAGCAAGCAAGAGGCTATTAAAGAGGTTAAAAGACTGCGGGCAAAAGGTGTTGAGAGTATTGATGTTGGTTGTATGCAGATTAACCTAAAATATCATCCAGATGCTTTTGCTAGTTTGGATGAAGCTTTTGATCCGTTAAGAAATACAGATTATGCAGGTAAGTTTGTTAAAAATTTGTATGACGTGCATAAAGACTGGCTTAAAGCATCGATGTATTATCATTCCGCACTTCCATCAAAGGCAGAGATATATAAGTCTAAAATTGTTTCTACATTTAATGATATTTATCTAAAGGCAAAGGCTTCTATTGATAAGGCTACGCTGGCTAATGCAGAAAAGCTAGAAAAGCATGATGAGGATGTGGTTGCAACTGCAGAATTTGCTAACAATTGGCGTAAGAAAAAGCTCGCAGAATATAAGGCGAAAAAATCTTTAAATAATAAACATGCAGATTTATAACTCTTTTTAACAAAAATAGACAAAAATATGATTGATTTTACTGTCTTGTCAGGATATATCTATGACATGACTTTTATTATTGAAGTAGGTACTTATGCCAACCAATAACGATAGGAACACCTATAACAGGCCAAAAAGAACCCCTGGTATATATTGGACCCCGATGGGCGGGAACAATCAACATGGTATATGGGGGAGTTCTTACCTATATGATTCTACATATATGAATGATGGTAAATTAGTTACCGATAGGATAATCGTTGATGCTGGTAGATATGAGGATAAAGCTCATTTTATTAAGCAAGATGTTGATGCAATTATACCAGATTTAAGAGATTCATTGTATCGTTCTAAAGCAGTCTTTTTAACTCATGCTCACACAGATCATATCGCATCGTTAGTTTATTATGCGATGATGGACTTTAACCTCCCTCCAATATATGCAAGCAAAGAAACAATTGATATGCTTAAAAGTGACTTCGTTAACTACGGAGTATCGCTTGATAAACTTCCTAAAGTTACAGAGCTAAAAAGTGGCGATACTGTTGAGATTGGCAAAACAAAGGTTAAAGCTGTTGCTGTTAGTCATTCAATTCCTGGGTGCATGGGCTTTTTTATAAATAATGAACATGCTAATGTTTTTCATAGTGGTGATATGAAACTGGATAATACTTCTGTGTTGGGTAAAGGTACTGATATGAAGTCTATCGCAGAATTCTCAAAAAACGGAGTTGATGCAATGGTTTTTGATGCTACTGTTGCTAGTGTTAAAGGCTTTGCTAGAAAAGAATCTGATATTTGTGATAGTTATATAAATATAATAAATAAAAATAAAGGCCGCCCAATTGTTATTGTTCCAAGTGCAGGGCATTTAGATAGAATTGCAACTATTGTAAAGGCCGTTCATGAATGTGGCAGGGGATCAATTCTTGCTGGTGGTTTAGTGCAGTATGAGCACGTGGCTAGTTTATATAGAACAGGGCTTGGTTTTAAAAACACTGTCTCAAAAGATGTAAGGTGTCATATGCTCGGTTCTCATAAATCAAAGCTACTAGATAAGAACGACGCTGTTTATATTACATCTGGTCTTTATGGTGAAAGTGGTTCTATGATTGATAGAGCTGTAGATGGGCTTGAACCAGATTTTAATATTGATAAAAACTCTCTAGTAATATTCCCAACAAATGGTGAAGATAAAAGCGAAGCTAGAATTGCCAATATGGTAGATAAAATTAGAGCTAAAGGCATAGAAGTTGTGACAGGTAGAAATTATTCAGGTTTATACGGTTCTGGTCATGCGCAAGAAGGCGATTTTTATGCTATATATGCCGCTGTATCTCCTAAAACAGTTATTCCAACTCATGCGAGCCTCAAAATCGCTGAAAAGTTTATAAATTCTATGAGAGAAAAGTTTATATCGACAGTTGATAATGCTCCAGAAAATGGAGACACGTACAAGGTTGATAGTAGGGGAGTTAGCTTGTATAACCGTGTTTATAAACGGTGGTTGGGTGTTAAAAAAGATAATAATGGAAAATATACATTAGTGCATATGGAAAAGAAAGCCCGCACATCACATAAAAATGAGCCAACATCAGGCAGTGTTAAGTCGGTTATTAATGCTCTTAATGAGAATAGAGCTAAAAAAACCAAGTTTTTAAGAACATTTAAAAAATTTGGAAGGTCTTAATAATGCTAGATGATAAACAAATAGAACATATCGTTTCTTTATTGTCTAAGTATTATGAAGATGCTGATATTTGTATGTTGTCTGGTTCTGAAATAAAAGAAATGGTGTTAAGCTCTTGTGAAATTACCATAAGTGAAGACGATGTTTTGAGAATCACCAATATTTGGCTTAAAAAAACATCAGGTTCTGATGCAGAATATGACAGAAGATGGGACGCATCTTTATAAAATATGTTTATTAGATTGTTATAAAAATCAAGCGTTTAAGCCTTGTTTAAGGATTGTTTAGAAAAACATCTAAAAAAAAATGATAATTATAAAAAAAATGCTTGCCAAACATATATTATAACTGCTATAAACCAAAACGACTTCTAATGGGGGTGTAGCTCAGCTGGTTAGAGTATCTGCCTGTCACGCAGAGGGTCGCGGGTTCGAGCCCCGTCACTCCCGCCATTAACAAAAGCCTGCTTTTATAGCAGGCTTTTGTATTTTAAATAATTG
>QKFK01000254.1 GCA_003252195.1 Rhodospirillales bacterium | reverse complement strand
TTTATATCTCCTTCTCCAGATTGGCCGCTTAAATCATTTAAATTTAAATCGTTATTCTCTGCCATTTTATATCTCCCTTAAGATTTTTTATCTGCTTTGGCAATTGATATATTTGTTTCGATGATTTTAGAGATGGTTTCCCACTGTTTGTTTAGGTCTCTTTCTACTCCGCCGTTTTCCCACTCTAATCTGCAATCACCTATTTTTATGTCTTCATCTTCTACTATGGTTACTTTTCCTTCAAACCCACTTGACTTGGCAATTTTATCAATTCGAGCTTTGATAATTTTAGATAGGCTTGGGGTTATATAGCAAATAAGCCTTGTTTCATCTAAAATATAAGGAAAAGTCTCCTTAACTAAATTATCAATTTCACCAAGACCATATTTTTTTACAAGCCTTGGAAAGGTCTTCTCCATAATTTTAGCGCAAAATTGCAAAGATTTTGCTAACGTCTCTTCTTTGTGTTCATCAATATCAGCAAACATGGCGGATATTTTTTGTTCTATTAAAGCGATTGTATCAGTTGCTTGTTTTTCAATTTGTTGATTTGCTTCATTTATGCCGTCGCTTTTACCTTTTTCATAGCTGTCTGCTTTGGCTTTTTCCATCTCTTCTTCTGAAAAAGTAATAACAATAGGCTCTGGTTCAGGCTCTGGCTCAGGTTCAGGCTCTGGCTCAGATTGAAGTTCTAAATCTTCTTCATATTCTTCTGGTATTCTACTGTCAATTTCTTGGCTTGCAGCTTCAATTTTTTCTGCCAAATCGTCAATGGATATATCATCGTCGCTGTTGTTGCTATGCGATGATGAAAAATCATTGTCAAACAGAAATTTTCGTACTTCGGCCATTTATATTCCCTAGTAAACCAACTCGTCGCCATCACCACCTTCGGCGATAACAATTTCACCAGCGCTAGCCAAATCTTTAGCTAACATAACAATAGCCGCTTGAGCATCGTCAACATCTTTTAGGCGGACAGGACCCATTGCATCCATATCTTCTTTGAGCATTTTACCAGCACGAGAAGACATGTTCTTAAAGAATAGCTCTTTAATATTATCAGAAGCACCTTTAAGAGCCATACCAAGCTTGTCTTTTTCGGCATTTCTAAGCAATGTTTGGATACCAAGTGTGTCAATACGAGTAAGGTCTTCAAATGTAAACATAAGGGCTTTAACACGTTCAGCAGATTCTCTGTTGCGCTCTTCCAAGGCAGACATAAATCTGTTTTCTGTGTTTCTATCCAAGTGGTTGAAGATTTCAGCAATAACTTCGTGTGAATCTGCTCTGGTAGAACGAGAAAGGTTGCTCATAAACTCTGTACGCAATGTTTGCTCTACGCCGTCTAAAATGTCTTTTTGAATTGCTTCCATACGGAGCATACGCATGATAACTTCCATCGCAAAGGTTTCTGGCAATAAAGATATAACGCGAGAAGCATGCTCAGTTTTAATTTTAGATAAAACCACGGCTACAGTTTGTGGATATTCATTTTTTAAATAATTTGCAAGAACCTGCTCATTAACATTGCCAAGTTTTTCCCACATGGTTTTACCAGCGGGGCCTCTAATTTCTTCCATAATAAGGCTTACGCGGTCTTTAGAAAGAGTTTTAAGAAGAAGCCTTTCGGTACTTTCGTAAGAACCAACTAGTGAGCCTGTATCTGAAATTGTATCGGCAAATTCAACGAATAGTCTTTCAACTAGCCCAGAGCTGATTGTTCCTAATCCTGCCATAATTACAGAGATTTCACGAATTTCTTCATCGTCCATCATCTCGAATAATCGAGATGAATGTTCTTCACCTAAAGACAACATTAAGATAGCAGCCTTTTGTGGTCCTGCTAAGCTGTTGTAATCACTAGTTACTGGAGCATTTTCTGCCAAAATAAATCTCCTCTAATACTAATCTTGATAAAGCCAATTGCGAATGATGTTAAGAGCTTCTTCTGGGTGGTTGTTAACAATCTCACCTATTTTTCTTAATGAAGATGCTTTTACTCGTCCTTCAACTTTAGCAATGTCAATAAGCTCGTCTAACTCCATTTCTTCCAACTCATCACCGCCTGTGTATGGGCCTGTTAGGCGAGGAGTTCCGTCTTGATTGTAGTATAGTTGTTTAGGACTAGCTTCATCAGCCCGACCTGTTCCCTCAAATGCTTTACTAATTAGCGGTCTGATTACCAATAAGATCACCAATATTGCAACCAGAGCAACTCCCATTCCTTCAGCCATGCGCATTACCTCGCTTTTTGTGAAACCTAATAATATTGGTTTTTCTTCTTCAAAGGCGTCATCAAAATTCATGAACTTCATGTTCACAACTTCTACTTGGTCACCTCTGTTCGCATCATAACCGATCGCAGATCTAACTAATGCTGCTAATAGTTCCATTTCTTGTTCATTACGGTTACGATAGTTTGTTGTCCCATCTTCTGTGTTGTCGTAAATGCCATCAACCATAACGGCTACAGATAGGCGCTTAACAATACCTGAGCTACGAACTTTGTTGGTAACAGTTTTTGAAATCTCATAGTTAACAGTTTCTTCCGTTCTAGATGATTGAGAGTTAGTTCCAGCTCCGTCAGGCGTTTGGCTCTCATTAGGAAGATTTTGGCTAACCGTTACTGATGAACCATCTTTTTCATTGCTTAAAGAAGTTTCTTCAACCGTTGAGGTTGAACGAACAACTTGTTGATCAGGATCATAACTCTCAGAGTTTGTTACAACTTTATCAAAATCCATTTCAACACTAACTTCTGCCCTAACTTTTCCTGGGCCAACAGTCTTTTCTAGAAGAGATTCAATGTTGTTTTCTAATTTCTTTTCATATTTTATGCGGGCTTCTTCTTGGTTGGCTATTTCAAGCTCATTCTCATTTTCATAATCTGGGGTTAAAAGTTTTCCTGTTGTATCGATAACAGAAACATTTTTAACATTCATCTTAGGAACTGCGGCTGCTACGATATATTGGATTGATAAAACTTCTTTTTTAGAAAGCTCTAAGCCGCCTTTAGTTTTTATTATAACCGATGCTGTGGGTATTTGTTCTTCACGGGTAAACATCTCTCTTTTAGGGAGAACTAAATGAACACGGGCGTTTTTAACGTTTTCAATTGTCTTAATGGTTTTAGATAACTCGCCTTCTAATGCGCGAACCAAATTTATGTTCTGGGAAAAGTTTGTCGCTCCTAAAGCGTCAGACTTATCAAATATTTCATAACCAACTCCAGCTCCGCTAGATGGTAAGGCATTTTCTGCCATTTGAACTCTGGTTTTGTCGACATCTTTAGAGGCAACCATAATAGTTGCGCCGTTATTCGTTAGTTTATACGGGATTTGTTTACCATCAAGTTGTTTTATGATTTCGCGTGAATCAGCTGCTTCTAAATCATTATATAATATTGCCATATCGGTAGAGCTGTAACGAGCGATAAAATAAACTAGAAACCCTACCATAAAAATTGCTATACCTGCTATAGAGGCAAGCTTGGCTGGGCTAAGTCTTTTCATGGATTGAACAAAAGGATTCACTTTGATAAACCTCATTACTGCAATTAAAAACGAATAAACAATAATAGTAAATATTGCTAAAGATAATATTAATCTAGGCAATTTTTGCCTAGATGTGGAGGATAATAAAATATTATACACAAATAAAGTAAAAAAATCCAGTTGTTAGGGCTTTTTTGCAATTGAAATAAAAACGATCTTTTAAATAAAGAAAAGCCCCGAATTCTTCGGGGCAGTCTTGCGGGACGAGCAGACATTCTGTCTTTTAGTTTACTGGGTGTTTTTAACGTTTGATGTTAATCAATTCATCAAGCATTTCGTCAGCAGTTGTAATAATCTTTGATGCTGCTGAGTAAGCTCTTTGAGTTGTAATCATGCT
>QKFK01000195.1 GCA_003252195.1 Rhodospirillales bacterium | reverse complement strand
CTTATCCATATTAATCTTTTGTTTGGCTGATACTTCTACTGAAAGCACATCACCGCCCATATCTTCAATTACCAAACCGTGGTTAAGCAAAGCTGTCTTAACACGTGCAGGGTCTGCACCTGGTACATCAATTTTGTTAATTGCAACAATAATTGGAACCTCAGCAGCTTGAGCGTGACGAATAGCTTCAATAGTTTGTGGCATGATACCATCATCAGCAGCCACAACCAAAACTACGATATCTGTAACTTTTGCTCCACGAGCACGCATTTCTGTAAAGGCCGCGTGACCTGGTGTGTCGATAAATGTAATTTTGTGTCCGCTAGAAACTGTAATTTGGTAAGCACCAATGTGCTGTGTAATACCACCAGCTTCGCCAGAAACAACGTCTGTTTTACGAAGAGCATCAAGAAGAGATGTTTTACCATGGTCAACGTGACCCATAACAGTAACCACTGGAGCTCTAAGCTCTAACAATGATTCTTCGTCATCTTCTTGTAACAAGCCTAATTCAACGTCAGAGTCAGAAACACGTTTGAAATTATGACCTAATTCTTCAACTACTAACTGAGCAGTATCAGCATCAATAACTTCGTTAATTGTTGCCATAACGCCAAATTCAATCAATTTCTTAATAACAACAGAAGCTTTTTCGGCCATACGGTTTGAAAGTTCTTGAACGTTAATAGTTTCTGGAATGATAACTTCTTTAATTATCTTCTCTGCAGGTTTAATTTCTTGAACCTTTTTCTTATCTTTTTTCTTTCTTCTGCGAATGTAGCCTTCACCCTCGCTCCAATCATCGTCATATGTTGCATTAACAGATAAGCGTGAGTTTCTACGTTTTTCGGCTTCTTTCTTTACAGCTTTTTTCTTGTTCTCAGCATCCCAAGCATCATCGCCACCTTCACGACCAGAGCGAGCTGGTGCTTTGAAAGTTTTAGCTGGTTCAGAGCGGTTTTCAAATTGTTTTGGAGCTGGCTTCGGAGCGTCTTTTTTAGCTTTATCTGCGGCAGGAGCTGCTTCAGCTTCAGCTTTGCTTTCTTCTGCTTGAACTTTTTCAGTTTCTTCTTTAGCTCTGCGTGCGTCTTCTTCCGCTTTTCTGATATCATCTAAGCGACGACGGCTTTCTTCTTCCTCTTTACGACGAGTTTCGTCCTCTTGAGCTTCTTGCAAAAGCTTAAGTTTTTGCTTAGTTGTGTCATCTAAGCTTTCATTATGAGTTCTATTTTGAGTTTCTTGCGTAAGCACTCTTTTTTTACGCACCTCAACCTTAACCCCACCTCTAGCATTACCACCTGAAGATGCAGGATTTTTTTTGAGTCCTAACTTTCCGCTTGTTGAAAGAGTTAAAGGTTTGTGTTGGTTATCTGTCATAAGCTTCTACTTATCTCCGTTTATTTGGCTTTAATAATCTAAGCCGTATCTTAATCAAAATCTTTTATTTTACAACTTCTATATTTATTTAAGCGTGATATCGCTTTTTCTACCGTACCGGTAATACCTGATTTTATAATGGCTACATGAACTGCATTTTCTTTTCCCAATGCCTCGCTCATCTCACCTGATGTCAAAACCTCATATATGTTATTCTTGTCATGCATCAAAGATGCAATTTTGCTTTTCCCATCATTTGAGCCGTCGCTCGCTGATAAAAGTAGCGCAACTTTATCATCTTTTAAAGCTATTCGCACTTTTTCAAAGCCGGTTATTACTTTTCCTGACTTTTTTGCCAAGCTTAAAGCATTCATAAGCTTATGTAAAAGCAAGTTTTCTATTTGGGTGTCAAGGTTGTCAGGAATGTTCACTTTTTTTCTAAAAACTTTAGAAAATATTTTACCTTGTATTGTTTTTTTGATCGCTTCTTCAGATAGAATCGACCAAACACCACGTCCAGGTAACTTATTATCTATATCTGGATAAACAGTATTTTCTGGACCTAAAACAAATCTGACTAATTCTTCTTTAGCTAAGATTTTTGTAGTTACGATACATTTACGGGACGGAGATTTTTTATCTTCTACATATTCTTCATCGATGTCTAAATCTTTATCCATATAAATGCTCCAAAACAAGCTTTAGGAAAGGGCAATTACACCCTTTCCATCGGCTTTATTATAATTAGGCTTGGTCTTCTTCGTTAAACCAATGTGCACGAGCAGCCATAATAACATTATTAGCTTCTGTTTCTGTCATGCTGTTTTCGCCTAAGATTTCGATAAGCTCATCGCTTGCAAGGTCACCCAAATCATCAAGTGTGAGCACGCCTTTTTCGCCGAGTTTAACTGCCATATCTGGTAAAATACCGTTTAATGCAGCCAATTCGTCAGAAATGCCGAGTTCGGCTTTTTTCTTAGTGAATTGTTTGTCACGTACTTCGATGTAATCTTTAGCACGTTTTTGCAATTCTTTAGCAACGTCTTCATCAAATCCTTCGATATCTGTGATATCTTCAACTGCAACATATGCAATTTCATCAACAGATGTAAAGCCTTCGTCAACCAAGAGACGTGCGATAACATCATCAACGTCCAAAGCATCAATAAAGCGTTGTGAACGAATTTTAACTTCTTTTTGACGACGTTCTGATTCTTCTTTCTCAGTTAAAATGTCAATTGAACTACCGATTAAGATAGATGCAAGTTTAACATTTTGTCCGCGTCTACCAATTGCGAGAGATAATTGTTCATCAGGAACAACAACTTCAATTTTGTTGTTTTCTTCATCGAACACAACTTTTGCAACTTCTGCAGGAGCTAAAGCATTAACGATAAGAGTAGCTTTATCTGGTGACCATTGAACGATATCAATTTTTTCACCTTGTAATTCGCTAACAACAGCTTGAACTCTTGAGCCTCTTAAACCAACGCAAGCACCAACTGGGTCAATTGAGCTATCAATTCCAGCAACTGCGATTTTTGCGCGAGAACCAGCGTCACGAGCAACTGATTTAATTTCTACAATGCCGTCATAAATTTCAGGAACTTCTGCTGTAAACAATTTTTGCATAAATTCTGGGCATGTACGAGATAAGAAAATTTGTGGGCCACGTGGTTCTTGACGAACATCAAGTACATAAGCTCTTACTCTGTCACCATTGCGGAAAGTTTCTCTTGGAATCATTTCCTCACGTTTTAATACAGCTTCGTTTTTGCCAATATCAATTACGATATTTCCAAATTCAACTCTTTTAACGATACCGTTAATGATTTCACCAACGCGGTTTTTAAATTCTTCATATTGGCGATTTCTTTCTGCATCTCTAACTTTTTGAACAATAACTTGTTTTGCAGTTTGAGCAGCAATACGACCAAAATCAACAGGAGGAAGTTCGTCTGTAATAAAATCACCTAAAGAAACGCCTTCTTTGATTTTTGCAGCGTCTTTTAATGAAATTTGAACGGCTGTGTTTTCAACAGCGTCAACAACTTCACGATAACGGAGCAATTTAATTTCGCCTGTTTTGCGATTAATGTTAGCTCTGATATCATGTTCTAAACCATAGCGTGAACGACCAGCTTTTTGAATAGCTTGTTCCATTGCCTGGAAAACTTCTTCTTTCTCAATACCTTTGTCTCTAGCAACGGTATCTGCTACCTGAATAAGCTCTGGACGAGGCAAAGTTGCTGAATAATCTACCATTTTACACCTTTCAAATGTTGGTTAAAAATCAGTTTGTTGCTTTGGCAATTAATTCGTCTGTTAAAACAAGTTTGGCTCGCTCTAACTCACTAAATGGAATGTGGTAGATATTGCCCTCTACCTCAATCTCAATTTCGTTATTCTCATCTATTGATTTGAGAACACCCTTAAATCTTTTTCTGCCTTCAATTGGCATTTTTGTTTCCATTTTAATTAAGAAGCTAACATATCTTTTAAAATGCTCTGGCTTAACTAATGGACGGTCAATTCCTGGGGAGCTAACTTCTAAAGAATATGCTGAAGATATTGGGTCTTCTACATCTAAAATAGCAGAAACAGAACGACTTACATTCTCACAATCTTCTACACCAACGGCATTGCCATCTTGGCGTTCAATCATAATTTGCAATGTTTGACGTCTGTCACCACTTAATAAAATTCTTACAATATCAAAACCCATGTCATTAATAGATGGGGCAATTAATTGCTCGATTTTTTCATTTATATACATATTTGCAATACCTTTTGCATAGCCCTTAAAAAAACAAAAAAGCGGACCCTAGGGCCCACCTCCGATAACTGCCCTAAATTGGCAAATCTGAAAATAGTATCTGTAACTTATCTCATATTTTTCTTAATTTCCAGCTTTTTTTGTATTAAACTCCGCATCGGGAATGTTTTTCTAATTTATTTTAGGGTGTTAGTAATGAGTTTATCGCGTCAAGTCATTGATTATACATGCAATTTATTTAATAAATTATGTGATATTATTTTTGAGCAAAAAAAATATATAGCAGGTGTTTTTGCTTTAATTATTGCTAATGAAATTTTATTTACAGATTTTATTAATTTGGTGAATCCTGTTGTGAGTATGGATCCGTTCTTTATAAGAGGTTCTAGTTATAATTTTGATGCAATTTTTTCTGGCTCATTAAATTGGGGGCCGTTGTATCAATTATGGCTTAAGCTTGTGTCATTTTTAGATTATAGTGCAGTGGGCATATATATGAACAATATTTATGTTTGTTCGATTGCTTTGGTTGGCTCGTGTTATTTATATTTTTATAAAAAATCTAACTTGCCAATTTTAGCTCTTATATTTGGCTTTTTTATGCTTGTGTCTTCAATGAATGTTTCTGCTTCTGGAGCAGAAAGATTTGTTATTATATTGATTGCAGCTAATTTGCTTCTTTGCTCTTTAACTCAGAATATAATTACAAAATCCTTTATAAGCGCTCTTACAGGCTTTTTAGCCAGTCTTGTTAGACCAGAATTTATAGCGGTTTACTTTTTCTGCCTTGTTGTAGGTTTGGGGTTATATTTGTGGCAGGCAATAAAAAACAAAGAAAAATTCGCAATCACAAAAAAAGATAAATCACTTTATATATATGCATTAATCGGTTTGGTTCTGGTGATTGTATGTAAGGCAAATTATGGCTTGCCTGTTTTAGATGACAATAATGTGCGTTCTACTATGGCTTTTAGAGAATTCTTTTCTATGAATTGGTTCTCATGGGGGCATACATATTCAGATTATAATAGCGTGTGGCAACAAAATTTTGGTAACGCAAACTCAATAAAAGAGGCACTTATTGCTAATCCATCAATTTTTGCCAAGCATATATTTACAAATTTAGCGGGTGTATGGCAGACAAGTATCAATGGAGCTTCTTTCCATTATAATTTGTTCTCTAACGGTGGGTTGCAAATGCGTAATCCTGAAAGCGTAATTATTGCAACATTCTTTAGTTTTGCAATTTTGATGGCGCTATTGTCAAAAGACCTACGCACAGCATTGATTAGCAAATATAGAACAGATATTTTGGTTTTAGTTCCTTTTGTTGGGGTTGAAATTTTATCTGCGATATTAATTTCTCCAAGAATAAAATATTTAATGCCATTTAGCTTTTTTATTGTGCTTATGGCTTTTTATGCATGTGTGGTCATGTATGAAGATTTTTTCAAAGAAAAATCTATGAGCATGAATAAAAAATATATTTATGCGTTTGTATGTATGTTCGTTGTATCATTAGCTCCAAGGCCATTTGCATTACCTGCTAGTGGAGGGATCTCTGGGCAGATTAAAGTAATTCGCCCAGTTATTGATAACGCAAGGGCTTTAAGCCGTATAACATCATGTAACGGTTATGGTAGAAAATATAACACACTAACGTTTGTTGATGGATATTCAACCTTTATGGGTTGGCAATATTTAGAGGTTAGAAATAGCTTTAAGGGCAATATGCCTTTTTCAGACTTTGCTAAGAGAGCTAATGTTGAAGTTGCAATTTTAAATTCTGGCCCAACCTATATTTACAGAATAGATAAAGAGTGGAATGATTTTTATAAAAATCCTGACATTTTAGGTTTTGATAAAATAGATACTGGTGCTGGTATTGTGTTTATCAAAAAAGAGCTCAATTGCCTTAAAGGTAATCCGTTATAATCTGAGGTGTTATTCAAACAAAAAAGCCCTGTGCTTACAGGGCTTTTTATTATCAGCGTTGAATTTATTAAGATAATAATTCTAAAACTTCTGAAATAGCTTTTTCTGCACTTGATGCAACATCTTTTAATGATTTATCTAACATGTAGCATGGAGTTGTAACGATAAGATTTTCATCATCGACACAAACTTCGCCACTGTTTTTGTTTTCATGGATAGCGCCTGTTTGAGAGATGCCTGCAGCTATTTTTGCATCTGTGCCAATGGTTAGGGTGATGTTTTGTTTGCCTAATACACTCGCAATTAATGCTGGGGCAATGCACAATGCACAAATAACCTTGCCAGCTTCATGAGTTGATAAAATAGCTTTTTCAACGTCTTTGTTTACATCGCATTTTGCGCCATCTTTAGCAAAAGAGCATAAATTTACAGCAGCGCCAAATCCACCAGGGAAGACTATCGCGTCAAATTCATCGGCATCATAATCTTTAAGGTCTTTAATATTACCACGGCAAATTCTAGCAGATTCTACTAAAACATTGCGGGTAAAAGTTTCTTCATCTCCAGCAAGGGCTGTTGCATCACCAGTAATATGGTCAATAACTTTAGCCTGCTCAATATTAGGGGCAAAACATTGATATGAACAACCTGCTTTTTCTATAGCTAACATTGTGCATACGCTCTCATGAATTTCTGAGCCGTCAAACACGCCACACCCTGATAAAACAATCGCAAAACTTGCTTTAGACATATATAATCTCCATAATCTGATTTACAAAAAACTGCTGTGTGTGTAACTATAACAGCATAAATATTTATTAATAGTATTTTTTAAGAGGGATTTTATTGGTGCCACGCTTAGACCCGACACCCGAACAACGCGCCGATATGGTGATAAAAAAGCTAGAAAAAGTTATAAAAGACAGCAAAGAATCTTCTGCTGCCAATAAAGGAGGTATGTCATATCGCAAATGGCAGAATGAAGCCAGAAAAGAGATAATATCCGCAATATTAAACGCAGAGCGTTGCCAATCTTATAAATCAAATTTCTTCAATCGTTTTTTAATGCTAGTTGGAGCGACAACGGCTTCTTTAGGTTTTTTGGGTGCGATAGTTGCTTATGGGCAGACAGGGCGCTCATTAGTGGCGGCGGTATGTGTGGCTTTGGGCATAATATTTATTGTTATGGGTTTTGAGTGGCTAACAATCAATAATGTAAAACTATATTTTAGCCAAAGACGAGATCGCAAATTGGCAAGAATTAATGATTTGGACAGGCAAATAAAAGTTTTAGAGCAATATCTAGAAGATAGACTAGATGATGTTAAAAAAGAATCTGGTTATAGAGGGAGGTAACTTTATGAAATATCTAAGCACAAGGGGTGAAAATCTAGGGCTAGATTTTGAAGATATTTTGCTAAAAGGCTTAGCTAGTGATGGCGGACTTTATTTGCCAGAAACTTATCCGACTTTTACTAATGATGAGATAAGAGGCTTTAAGGGGTTATCTTACCAAGATTTGGCGGTTAAAATTATTGCACCATTTGTTGCTCCATGTATATCAGAGCCAGAGCTTAAAAAGATAATTGATAAATCATATAAAGATTTTGATGATTCCAGAATTGCACCGCTTAAAAAGTTAGATGATAATTTATTCATTCTAGAATTATTTCATGGCCCTACATTTGCGTTTAAAGATTATGCTTTGCAGTTTTTGGGCAATGTTTTTGATTATGTGCTCGCAAAACAAAATAAAAAAATAACCATAGTTGGGGCAACTTCTGGAGACACAGGTTCTGCTGCTATAGAGGCTTGTAAAAACAAACAGGCTATTGATATTTTTATTCTGCACCCAAAAGGGAAGGTGTCTGAGGTTCAGCGTAAACAGATGACGGGCGTAAAGGCAAATAATGTTTATAACATTGCGCTAGAAGGTAACTTTGATGATTGCCAAAGCTTGGTAAAAGATTTGTTTGCAGATAAAGAATTTAATTCAGAATTTAGCCTATCTGCGGTTAATTCTATAAATTGGGCCAGAATTATGGCTCAAGTTGTGTATTATTTTTATGCGGCTTTGTCGGTCGGAGCGCCAGAAAAACAAGTTTCTTTTGCGGTTCCTACAGGGAACTTTGGTAATATATTTGCGGGCTTTGTAGCAAAAAAAATGGGGCTGCCAATTAAAAAGTTAATTGTGGCATCGAACAAAAATGATATTTTGCCACGCTTTTTTGAAAAAGGAATTATGGAGCAAAAAGAAGTGTCTCCATCGCTTAGCCCATCAATGGATATTCAAGTATCGTCTAATTTTGAAAGATTGTTGTTTGAAATGAGCGATAGAAACCCAAGCGCTATTAAAGATTATATGCTTTCTTTCAAAAAAGCAGGTCTTTATCAAGTTAAAGAAGCTGAGTTAGCCAAAATTAAAGATATGTTTGGTGCTTATAAGTTGGGTGATGATGGTATTATTCAAATAATTAAAGAAGAATATTTGAGCCATGAAGAGATTATAGACCCGCATAGTGCATCAGGAATTTTTGCGGCAAGAAAAGAGCTTGATAATGAGGCGGTTATTGTTTCATTGGCAACCGCTCATTATGGTAAATTTATTGATGCAGTGGCAAAATCTATAGGCTTTGTTCCGCCAATGCCACAAAAGCTTAAAGACGTACTTGAATTAGATGAAAAATATACAATTTTACCTAATGACATTTCTGCATTGAAGATGTATATAAAATCAACTTTACAATAATTTTTTATAGGGCTTAAAGATATGGCGGTAGAGATATCGGTATTAAATAATGGGATTAGAGTAGTATCAGATTATATGGAGAATCTTGAAACCGTATCTATTGGTGCGTGGGTTAAAACTGGTTCTAGGAATGAAACAGAAGCAGAAAACGGCATTTCGCACTTTATTGAGCATATGATGTTTAAGGGAACAACCTCCCGTAGCGCCACTGATATTGCTATTGAAGTAGAAAATGTGGGTGGAATTTTAAATGCCTATACATCACGTGATAGTACTGCTTTTTATGCTAAAATTCTAAAAAATGATGTTTCGTTGGCTTTAGATGTAATTTCGGACATGCTTAACAATCACACCTTTGCAGAGGCAGAATTTGCCAGAGAAAAAGAAGTTGTGATTCAAGAAATAAAGCAATCACTTGATGATCCAGAAGATTGTGTGTTTGATTTATTTCAAAAGGCGACATACCCAGACCAAGCAATCGGCAGAACTATATTAGGACCAGAATCTAACATCCGTAAGATGAAGACAGATGATTTGCGCGCTTATGTAGACAAGCACTATAGCGGAGCTAATATGATTGTAGCTGCGTCTGGTAATATCCGCCATGAAGATTTGCTAAAGCTTGCCGAGAGATATTTTGGCGGTAGGGCAAAGGGCGAAATAAACCAATATCAAAAATCAGAATATGTTGGTGCAGATATAAGGCAGGCTAAAGATTTAGAACAAGCTCAATTGTTGCTGGGATTTAATGGTCAGGCCTATGCTGGTGATGATTATTATAAGCTTGCAGTTTTTTCTTCATTGTTCGGAGGAGGAATGTCTTCAAGGTTATTCCAAGAAGTTAGAGAAAAGCGAGGATTGGTTTATTCGGTTTACAGTTTTTCATCTTCTTATGACGACAGTGGAGTCTTTGGCATTTATGCAGGAACAGGAAAAGATGAGAGCAAAACTTTAGTGCCTGTGGTTTGTGATGAGATTAAAAAAATATTAGATGATGGTGTTAGCGAAGATGAAACTAAGAGAGCTAAAGCTCAGTTAAAGGCTAGCATTCTAATGTCTATGGAAAACTCATCTGCAAGATGCGAGCGCATGGCTCAACAATTGATGGTTTTTGATAAGATTATAGATATTGATGAGGTGGTTTCTAAGATAGATGCTGTTACTCCAGCTGATATATTGACATCTGCTCAAAAGCTATTTTCATCAAAATTATGCTTTGCAGGCTATGGAGCTATCGGTTCTGTGCCGAGTTATGAAGAAATATCTAAATTACTATAAAACGCCAGTATAGCAATTTTTCGCAAAAATATGTTTTTTGTCTATTTTTGTGATTGATTCATAAAAATAAAAAGTCTATCATCTTGATATGTAGATTTTTTCGGAGTGTGTTTTATGAGTAAAAAGAATAAAATAAGAGCTGCAAAAGAGGCCAAAGAAATTCGTAACGACGATTACACTCCTCGTAAAGGTAAAAACGCTGAAAACAAATTTGTAGAGCGCCCTAACGTAATTACAGGTAGAACAAAATCTCAACTCGATAAAATGAGAGAAAAAGCTGAAGCTATGATTTCTGAAAAGAATGAGGAGTTTGATGTTTTTGAAGGTAATCCATATACAGTAGGTGATACAAGCAGAATTATTAACAGAGCTATTGAGCATGTTGATAAGAAAGCCGTGACGGAACAAGATTTGGTTGATATGGGCTATGTTTGTGAACCTTTGGATTATAAATTCCCTCCGCTTGAGATGCGTAAAGCATTGCGTATAGAGTTTGATGGCTCTGTTCAATATGATTCCAAAAGATGTTCAGATTTCTTTTTAGAAAAAAAGAGAAAACCTGGAGTTAAACAAATTAATCCTTTTAGATATAATATGCTTGATAACAAAATGCTCAACGCGTTGTCTCAATTTGATTCTTTTGCTGGTTATAAGATGGATTTGTGCAAGGTTTTATCTCACTACGGCATTGAGCCAGAAGATTTGAAAAAACTTAATATTAATGATGTGCTTGCTTGTGTTACTAAGGTAGCAGAAAATAGAGGCGATACATTAAGAGGTCCAGATGGAAGAGAAAGAACTGGAAGTTTGGGCGAAAAAACGGGGTTGATGTTTGAGGGAAAACGTTCTCAATTTTTGAAAAACATGTATAAAGAACACAGCGATGCCATTGAAGAATCCCTCAGAAGTGAAGGTAAAAGCGAAGCAAAAATAAAAGAATTCGTTGATAATCTTAAGGAAGGTAGAACCCCTCAAGGTTATAATGTTCACCACCGTGTGCCAATAGCTGGTTTTATGAAGCAAGGTGATGTTAAAGCTGTAAATGATTTTTCAAATTTTGTTCTTATCAGAATTAATCCTTGCCATGATATGATTCACTCATATGAGGACAATACCTTTAATTTAACCGAGTATCATGATAAATATGCCTATGATGATAATGCTCCAACCGTGCCAATAAACTCTTTCCGTCCTAAAGAAGGGGTGGTGTTCTTTGGTGGGCCAAATCAAAAATCACAGGTTCATGTAAGTCAGAAAAATAAGCAAGTCAAAAAAATTATTATGAATACTCAGCCACATGAAGATGAGGTATTTATGCATGTTGCTAGGGTAAATAGAAAAACTCGCTGATTTTTTTCTATGTATTTATGATATAAGTTATTATAATTCTGAGGTGTGCTAATTGCGCACCTCAATTTTTTGTAAATTATCAATATAGGAACGTTATATGCCAGATAAAATGTATAATGAAATTATTTCTAAAGAAGGCGTGATAAAAGGAGCCCCTCTTTTAAAAGACAATATTGATAAATATCAAGCAGAGGTAACCGATGCTGGATTAATGGAAATTCCAGATAATTACATAGAATTTTTGCTCAAAGCAAATGGTTATGCTTATAACGGTATAGAGTTCTTTGGAACAGAAGCTGTTGATGATGAAGATTATAGAGTGAACTCTATTGTAAAAGCGAATAAGGTTAATAATGTTTCTAGGAGTAAGAAGCCTATTTTGTTATTAGGACGCTCAGAGCTAGATTTTTATGTTTATAATCCTGAAGAAAATAGCTTTGATGTGTTAGATAGGTCAGATCTAATGTTGTTGGATAGATTTGAAAAATTCTCATCTCTTTTTCAAGACGTAATATATAGCAGAGGGTAAATTGTATAATATCGCAGATTTAGAAAAGCTTCTTGAGCCAATAGCAGAGTTGAGTATATTGGCAGGAGAAAAAATTTTAGAAATCTATCACAGCGATTTTGCTATAGAAATAAAAGACGATAAATCTCCAGTCACCTTAGCAGATAAAGAATCAGAAAAAATAATTGCAGCAAAATTAAGAGAGCTAGCTCCTAATATTCCAATTGTTGCCGAAGAGGCATCATCTGCTGGTAAAAGCGATGATATTACTGGTGCAGATGAATTCTGGCTGGTTGATCCATTAGATGGGACTAAAGAATTTGTGAGAAGAAATGGCGAATTTACCGTTAATATTGGGCTTATTCAAAAAGGTAAGCCTGTAATGGGCGTAATTTATGTTCCTGTATACAACAGGCTCTATATGGGAATAGTTGGATTAGGGGCATGGAAGAAAGAAGGCAATTCTGCAATTGAGCAGATTTATGCCTCAAATTTGGGTGGCAATGGCTTAAAGATGGTTTCTAGTCGCTCTCATTCAGATTTAGAAGGGATTGATAAATTTATTGCCGATAAAAATATAATTTCTAAAGATTTTTATGGAAGCTCAATAAAATTTGGGATAATAGCTGAAGGTAAGGCGGATATTTATCCACGGTTAAAGCCCACAATGGAGTGGGATACGGCTGCTGGGCATGCGATATTAAAGGCAGCTGGTGGTATGGTAGAGAATTTGAGTGGCGAAGAACTGACTTATGGGCATAAGCCTTTTTTGAATCCGTTTTTTGTTGCTTATGGAAATAGGAATAATGAGTAATATTTTTTCTTACAATCAAGAAAATATAGATAAAGCAGGTGCTGTTTTAAGAGATGGTGGTTTGGTTGCTTTTTCTACTGAGACGGTTTATGGATTAGGCGCTGATGCAACTAACGATAAAGCCGTGGCATCAATCTTTGCAGCCAAAGGCAGACCTACTTTTAATCCGTTGATTGTTCATGTAAATTCATTAGAAGATGCAGAAAAATATGTTTATGTAACAGAGACCGCTAGAAAGCTTGCTGAAAAATTTTCTCCAGGGCCACTTACTATGGTGCTTTTAAGAAAAGAAAATAGTGGCTTATCTCCATTGGTTAGTGCTGGTTTAGATTCTGTTGCAATCAGAATTCCTAATCATCAAGTTGCGCATGATTTAATAAAATCATCTAACCGTCCGATTGCCGCCCCAAGTGCAAACGCATCTGGTACGGTTAGCCCAACTATAGCTGAACATGTTCATCAGAGTTTGGGCGAAAAGGTTAATATGATAATTGACGGTGGTGCTTGTAGTGTTGGTGTTGAATCAACGGTGCTTGATTTAACAGGCGAGAAAGTTGCTTTGTTAAGATATGGTGGCACTACTCGTGAAGACTTAGAAAAGATATTAGGGTATGAGATGATAACCTCGGAGAATAATGATACCGCGCCAAAGTCTCCAGGGCAATTATCAAGCCATTATGCTCCGACTAAAAAACTGTATATGAATGTTCCTCTTCCTAAAGAAGATCAAATATTTATTGGCTTTGGTAATGTTGAAAAATGCCATCTAAATTTGAGTGTCGATGGTGATTTAGTTGAGGCTGCGGCTAATTTGTTCGCGATGATGCGTGATGCAGATAAACTAGAAGGTAAAAGCATAGCTGTTGCTCCTATTCCCATGATTGGTCTAGGGCTAGCTATAAACGATCGTTTAAGAAGAGCGTCATTCCCTAAATAGTGTTTTTATAATTTTTGTTGTTATGGTAAGAGCCCTCTTGTGGTGTAATAGCTTGTATTATGCAGGGCTGTTTTTCGAGAGCTAGCCAGATATAAACATCAGAGATGTATAATGCGTTTAGGTGTGTCGCAATTTGTTTGTGTTTTTAGCGTGCGCGGTTAGCTTAGCAAATAAGATGTAGTCAATCCAACTCAGCAAATATGCCTGCGAAGCTAATGAGTTGGTGAACACATGTTTGCAACAATTGATGCCACTTTTAGTAAGCTGATATAAATTTATGAAATATTAGCCTTGAAACAAAATTAATCTGCTTTAATAACGGCGTTGTTACGAGTATATGGATAATTCTCAAATGTTTCTTGGTTGATTTTCTCGCAAGCTGTTTCAATCCGAGTTTTAAGTTCTTCTACAAACTCTTGTTTGTTTAAGCCTTTAGGCATAGCAGGTAAAAACTCAATAATAATTTTGCCTGGGTATTTTATATATGCTCTTTTTCCCCAGAACAGCCCAGAATTTAGGGCAACTGGAATAAAAGGCACATCAAAAGAAGAATATAAAATCGCAGCTCCTGATTGATATTTGGTCGTTTGTCCGGCTTTAGTTCTAGTTCCTTCAGGGAATACAACAACTGTTCTGCCTTTTTTTAAGATTGCTTCACAACCACTTTTCATTTTGCGCAAGGCAGATGCCCCCGCTGAGCGGTCAATTCCAACGCAACCAACTCTTTTTAACGCCCAGCCAAAAACAGGAATATTGGTCAGCTCTTTTTTTAATATATAAACTGAGTTGTTTACAAACCCA
>QKFK01000147.1 GCA_003252195.1 Rhodospirillales bacterium | reverse complement strand
CGAAAAAGCTATTACACCAAAAACCAGAGCTATTGCTCTAACTCATTTGTATGGTCAAGCAGCTGATATGGATGCTATAAATTCAATTGCTAAAAAACATAATTTGAAAGTGTTTGAAGATTCTGCTCAAGCTCATTTGTCTGAATATAAAGGTAAAAAATGTGGAGCCTTAGGTGATGCTGCTGGCTTTAGCTTCTATCCAACCAAAAATTTAGGTGCTTTTGGGGACGCTGGAGCAGTAACAACAAATGATAAAGATTTAGCTGATAAACTTAAAATGCTTAGAAGTTATGGCTCTGTGGTTAAATATCACCACGATGAGCTTGGTAGTAATTCTAGATTAGATGAAATGCAAGCTGCGTTTTTAAATGTAAAATTGCCTAAGCTAGAAGAATGGACAGCCAAAAAACGCAAATTAGCTACTATATATTTAAATGAGCTGAAAGATGTAAAAGGCATAATATTGCCATATGTTCCTGAATGGGCTAATCCTGTGTGGCATGTGTTTGCAATTAGAATTTTGGGTGGCAAGCGTGAAGATTTGATGAAACATATGGATAAACATAACGTAGGTTATAACGTTCATTATCCAGTGCCAATACACATGCAAAAATGCTATGCTAGTTTGGGCTATAAAGAGGGCGATTTCCCATTTTCTGAAATGTCGGCTAAGGAACTATTGAGCCTACCTTTAGATGCATATCACAGCGAAGATGAAGTTAGATATGTAGCAAAAATAATTAAGGAATACTTCTAATGGACTATTTTATTCACCAATTGTCAGATGTTCAAAGCAGTAAGATTGGTCAAGGAACTAAAATCTGGCAATTTTGTGTGGTGTTAGCAGATGCACAGATAGGTAAGCATTGTAATATTTGTAGCCATTGCTTGATTGAAAACAAAGCTGTTATTGGTAATAATGTAACCGTAAAATGCGGTGTTCAAATATGGGACGGTGTAACTCTAGAAGATGACGTGTTTGTTGGTCCCAACGTTACGTTCACTAATGATAAGCATCCCAGATCGGGCAACAAAGATTTTGTTTTGAGCCAAACACTGGTCAAAAAAGGTGCATCTATAGGAGCGAACGCTACTATTTGCCCAGGAGTTGTTATTGGTGAGAACGCTATGGTAGGTGCAGGTTCTGTGGTTACTAAAGATATTCCTGCTGGCGTAACAGTTGTCGGTAATCCTGCTAAACCTATGTAGTTATTAAATTAGTAAAAATATGACTGAAAATATAGTTGATATAATAGAGAATAATAGAAGAAAATTTGATTCTATGTGTTGCTTTATTGAAAGCCTAAAAAGCAATGATTTTGATAGAGTGGCTAACCTTTGTTCTTTGGCTGCTATTTATGCTTCAAGTAATATCTGTGGCAAGTTTAATTCTAAAATATTAGAAGAAAAACTTGTGGCGATATCTAATTGCATCTCTGTTGATTTAGATGCAGAATATGAAAAAGGCTCTGTCTTACATGTGCTAAGTAAGGCATATAATAGTGGAGGACATACAAGAGTTTGTGAAAGATGGATTGATGCCAGTGATGATGAACAAAAGCATAGTGTTCTTATAACGTCTCAGGGTTCTCGAGAAGTTTCTCAAATATTGATTGATAATATTAAAAACAAACAAGGTGAGTTGATTCTGTTAACAGGGGATTCTCCTGTTGAAAAAGCGCAAAAATTAAGAGCAATTGCCTCGAAATATGAAAAGGTAATATTACACGTTCATATGTATGATGTGTTACCAATATTGGCGTTCGCCAATGGTGATTTTAATAGGCCTGTAATGTTTTATAATCATGCAGATCATCTGTTTTGGTTGGGAGCTTCAATTTCAGATCTTGTTGTAAATTTTAGAAGCTCTAGTGTTGCTTTTAATGAAGAGTTCCGTCACATAAAAAACAATGCTATTTTACCTCTCCCTATAGAAGAGATTGATTTGACCGAAATATCAAATGAGCAAATAGCTGAGACAAAAGCTTCTTTGGGAATAAAATCTGGAGATAAAGTTATAATCACGGTAGGAAGTGAGTATAAGTTCAAAAAGGCATATGGCTTAGATTTTATTTATTGTGTTGATAAAATAATGTCTAGAACAAAAGACGTAGTTTTTTTAGCTGTTGGACCATCTAAAAAAAACAAAGACTGGCTCGCTCTTAGTAATAAATATTGCGGGCGTGTAATCCTTGTTGGTTCTATTCCTTATGTTTTGCTGAAAAAGTATTTGCAAATAGCAAGTTTGGCAATAGATGCTTTCCCTCTATCTTCTTTTGTAGCTCTTCTGGATTTGGCTAAATATAATGTTCCTTGTGTTTCATTGAAAACGCCTTTAGGGACTTTAGATAGCTTTAATGAGGCTGGTATAATGCAAGATAATGTTGATAGTCTGATTGATGCCGTGATTAACCTTGTCGATAATACACCTCAAAATAATAAACTATACAATATCATAATGGAAAAACATACTGGCGCAGGTTTTAAAGAGCAGGTGTCTAGATTGGAAAGTGCTATGCCAGCCTCAGGAGCTACTCATATAATTGAGCAAGATTCTAGAAAAGAGTTTGAGGATATAGAAATCTTTCTTACAGAAATAGCTCGCAATCAAACTTGTGGAATTATGAATAATATAAAGAAAATATTGAGTTGTTTGTTGTTCGTGGGTCTAAAATATTTCCCTTTAATTAAAATTAGGGGGAAGATTTATGGATTGTTATCAAGCTACGGTGTTATTTAAGTTTAGCTTAAATGTTTAATGGCTCAGCCTGTAAATGCGTATCTAGTTAAAGGATAAAAAATTGATTTGCTGTAACAGAGTAATGTGCTGCTCACAATAATTGCTTGCGAGAAGAGCATCTGTAACATATAAAAGTAAGCGGATTTTATAAGTAGGTAGATATGTTATTTAACTCATTTGTATTTTTATTGGCTTTTTTACCAGTAACTTTGTTGGTTTATTTTTACCTCAATTCTAAACGCTTGTTGCTTGGAGCAAAAGCATGGTTGTGCTTTGCTTCCATATTTTTCTATAGCTATTGGGATGTTAAATATCTTCCACTGATTCTATCTTCCATCATGGTTAATTTTATTATTGGTAGTGCTATTTCTGCAAAGACAGAAAATGAAAAATCTGTACGCCTACAAAAAAAAGCAATGTTAATAATTGGAATTGTCTTTAATGTAGCTCTACTTGGGTATTTTAAATATGTAGATTTCTTTATTCAAATAGCTAACGTTGTTTTAAGCAATCAGATGGCTTTGTTACATGTTGTATTGCCAATTGGCATTAGTTTTTTTACATTCCAGCAAATAGCCTATTTGGTTGATTCTTATAAAGGAGAAACCAAAGAATATGACTTTCTAACTTATTCCCTATTTGTAACATTTTTCCCTCAATTAATTGCTGGGCCGATTGTTCATCATAAAGAAATGATGCCACAGTTCGAAACTAAGAGAAATAGATTGCTGTCATATAGAAATATAGCAGTTGGTATGATGGTGTTGATAACAGGGCTGATTAAAAAAGTAGTAATCGCAGATAATATTTCTCGTTATGCGAATATCGGTTACAACGATGTTGCTGTTTTAAGTATGAGTGAGGCATGGTTCACATCTCTAACTTATACATTCCAATTGTATTTTGACTTTTCGGGGTATTCTGACATGGCTATCGGTATTGGCTTGATGTTTAATATCAAATTGCCACAGAATTTTAACTCTCCATATAAAGCTGTTAATATTCAAGATTTTTGGCATCGTTGGCACATGACATTATCTCGCTGGCTTAAGGATTATATCTATATTCCGTTAGGTGGTAATCGTGGAGGTAGAGTTAAAACTTGTTTGAACTTGTTTTTAACCTTCTTAATTGGTGGTTTTTGGCACGGTGCTGGCTGGACTTTTGTAATATGGGGTGCAATGCACGGCGTGGCAATTGTTATACATCGTTTATGGTCAAAATTAGGGTTTAGATTAAACAGGTTTTCTGGTTGGTTAATAACATTTTTATTTGTGAACTTTACGTGGGTGTTTTTTAGAGCAAAGAGCTTTGGTGATGCTGTAGAAATGATTAAATCTATGCTAGGGTTAAAAAAGATTGTTCTGCCACAGGCTTTTGCCTCATTTATAGACGTCTCTAAATATACAGATGTTTCCATAGGAAAATGGACAGGTATTCTTTCTTCTAACCCAACTTCTCTGCCGATTACATTATTGGGATTATTACTGTTTAGTGGGTTCACAATTAATTCTTGGGATTATTATAAAAACAAAAAATCGGCAAACGTAGTTGAGGCTTTGGTATATATGGTTCTAATGCTTGTATGCTTCCATAATATGATGATAAATTCTTCAGACTTTTTGTATTTTAATTTCTAAAGGTAAAGATATGAAGCCAGCTAATAAAAAATTTGTTTTTATAATTGCTCTTACGGCTATGGTTTTTGCCTGCTTCCATTTGTTTATGGCAATTGTTTATCCTAAGTTTCAAGCAAAAATATCTGGCGACTTAGCTCGGATGACTGGTTTGGCTGAACTATCTACTAATAAAACAACATATCCTCGCAGTCAGCTTAATTTGGTAACTAGCAAGATAAGTAATGTTGTGGGTAATTATGATGTTTTATCTATTGGAGATTCCTTTTCTCAAGGTGGTGGCGGAACATTTTTTCAAGATGTCGTGGCAGACAAAAGTAATAAAAAAATAGTTTCAGTAGATTTGAAAGATGGTCCAGTAAGGTTGTTTGCATTTATAAATAATGCTGGCATCTTAGAAAAATTAGGTTTTAAATATGTAATTATGGAGACGGTGGAAAGAGAAGCAATTAACCGTTTTGTGCTTAATTTTGATAAAGATATTAAAGAGACTTTCGTTAAAGAAAAAGAAGACAGCGTTAAAACCTCAGATGTAAATCCATTAATCATATTTGATAAAAAACATTATGATCTCTTTGAGCTAACGAAAAAAGATCCTCTTAAAGATGTATTCTTATATGAGTTAGATAGAGATATGTTCTCTTCAAAAACTAGTAACAAACTGATGATTTATAAAGATGACATTAGTTCAATATCAAAAGTTACGGCAGACAATGTTGCTAAATTAAATACTAACCTAAATAAAATAGCAGATATTCTTTCTGCAAAGGGGATTAAGCTTATCTTCTTGGTTTGTCCAGATAAATACACCTTATATGCGCCATACATTAAAGTGGCTAACATCCCGCCTTCAAGTAGCTTCTTTGATTTGATGGAACAGCAAGGAAATAAAAGATATATGTTCATAGATACTAAAAAAATCTTAGAAAAAGAAATATCTAAAGGTGTAAAGGATGTCTACTGGGCGGATGATACACACTGGTCGGCGCGCTCTGCAGAAATAGTAGCAAAAAAAATCGTTAATAATTTTATGTGATGTAAAAACACTGCGTTAGACTTTATAAGGTTTAACGCGATTTTATAGTATTATGACTAATGTGCTGAAAACAATTAAGTTAGTGCGTCAAAGTGTTGGATGTTTGTAAAATAGGTTTGCTAGAACAAAAAAACATGCTAGTTATTCTAAAAGATATGAATTTGTGAGTTAAGAATATGTACGCTTTATTTAAGGAATTTTTGACGGTTTATGGCAAGGGCATGAAGCTGAGGCTGGTAATGCTGGTGTTGGGTGCTATTTTAAGCGGTCTTATGGAAATTGGTGGAATTTTACTAATTCTTCCTTTTATAAGCGTTACCATGGATACGAATATCATTCACACAAATAAATGGCTTAGTTTGGTATATGAAAAACTTGGTTTTACAAGTGATGTTTCAATGATTTACCTGCTTGCTACGCTAACATGTATGGCGTTTGTTGTTAAAAATGTGTATATGCTGTTTTATTTAAAAAAACAATTTGATGTTATTGTTTATTGGAAGAACAATATAACAGAAATGCTAATGAAAAAATATCTAGACATTTCCTATAAATATTACTTACGTAAAAATTCTAATGAAATTATCAATACTCTTACTGTAACAATTGCATATGTATTGGACTTTTTCGTTTTCCAATATCTAAATATGATTTCATATTTAGTGGTGGGTGTTTGTTTGGGATTGTTAATGTTCGTGCAATTTTTTATTCCAGCTGTAATTGCTTGTACAATTTTAATCTCATTCTCAATGCTACAAACAAAATTTATTAAAGCAATTGTAAGTTCTGTAAATGATAGATATCTTCTTGCCAAAGAGCAAAATTTATCATTAGTTCGTCAAAGTATAGAAGCAATAAAAGAAACAAAAATGCATCTTAAAGAAGGTTTCTATTACAACAAGTTTAGGCAAACTAACTCTGTAGTTACAGAGAATGATAGGATGGTAATTTTTATAAGATATGTTCCTCAATTTACATTAGAGATTGTTTTAATTTTATGTATTATTTCTATAATTTGCATGGTGCTTTATACAGGGAATGGTAAGGAAGCTCTGATACCAAGTTTAGGAATGCTTATAGCAATAGCCTTTCGTATGGCTCCAGTGATGAATCGCGTTCTTACATGTTATTCTCAAATAAAATCATCATCAAAAGCAACTAAGTCTCTTATAGAAGAGTGCTATGATCTAGATAAAAACGAAGATAAACAAGCGTATAAATGTGATATAAATACAATAGCTCCTATTGAATTTAAGACTTCTATGGAATTAAAAGATGTTTCTTTTGCATATGATGAAAAAGATATACTTAAAAATATAAGTCTTTCAATTAGACCTGGTGAGTTTGTTGGAGTGGTTGGTGCTTCTGGGGCTGGAAAAACAACGTTAATAGATATTCTAATGGGATTGCTAACGCCTAAATCAGGTGATTATTTAGTTGATGGCAAGGTCGTTGATAGTGATTTGATGATAGCCTTGCGTAAGCAAATCGGCTATGTCCACCAAAATATATTTATATCTAACGCATCAATTAGAGAAAATATCGCTCTTGGTGTTGATGCTAGCGATATTGATGACGATAAAGTAAAATATGCTCTTAAGTCGGTTCAGTTGTATGATTTCTTTATATCTAAGCCAGAAGGATTAAATACAATATTGGGTGAAGGTGGTAAAAGCTTATCTGGTGGGCAAAAACAACGTGTCGCAATAGCTAGAGCCTTGTATCATAACCCATCAATCATAGTTCTGGACGAGGCAACCTCAGCGCTAGACGTTGAAACTGAGCATGAGGTTACCTCTGCAATAAACTCATTAAAAGGTGAAAAAACAATAATTGCCATCGCTCACAGGTTGTCTACTCTTAAAGAAAGCGACAGAATTATATACATGGAAAATGGTGAAATCGCTGATACTGGAACTTTTAATGATTTATCAAAAAACAATAAATCATTTGCTAAGTTGATAGCGTTGTCAGATGTCAGTGGTAAATAAACCGCAACAGTTTGTTTTTCACTTCTTTTTTGGGAATTGGTTCGATTTGCAGGAGATCTGCTCTTTAGCTAGAGGTACGTTAATGTCTAGCTTATAACATATTGTTTTTATAATAATATATCGATAGGGACTTGCTTATGTGCCCCCAATTATGCCCCCGCTTTCGTTGGAAGCAAAGAAACTTTATTGGACGTTATTGTATAAAGACAATGTGAATAATCGTTGTAAAAAGCGGTGTTTACGGCTGTTTGTGAGATCGTGTAGAATAAGTTGATGGCGGAGAGAGAGGGATTCGAACCCTCGGTACACTCGCGTGTACAGCGGTTTTCGAGACAGCCCCGTTCGACCACTCCGGCATCTCTCCACGCGTTGCCCATAATGGGCATTTAACTTTGTTGAGGCTTTTATTTAATGCTTTGCATCAAGCCCCGTAGCGAGGTCTTTCGCTTTTGTTAAAGCTCAAGCTTCCCTGCATCTTGCTTGCTAGGTGCGTTGCACCTTAGCTGTGCTTCGATAACAACCACTTTGGCATCTCTCCACACATTGCCCATAAAGGGTATAATTTTAATGATATTACTTTAGTCGTTTGTAAAATCATTGTAGAAGCGTTATGATTTATAAATAAATATACATTTGTAGTATGTTTGTATCAACGATTCTTAAATATAGTTTATAAATAGCTGTAAAAGGCTTGGCAATATATATTTTAATTACATCAACTTTTTGTGACTTTTAATCGTTAATCATGAGTTTATTGATGAAAATTGAAAATAATTCAAAAAAAATCAGCAAAACCTATTGACTCATTTTGTGTATGCGTTATATTGCCCTCTCATGCGGGCACAAATGTAAGACCCGCTTCGGTTTAGTATTGTCTAAATGGTGAAGTAATGTATGCAGTCATAAAGACTGGCGGCAAGCAGTATAATGTCGCCAAAGGTGATGTAGTAGTTGTTGAGAAACTTGTTGCAGAACAAGGTACAACTGTTACTTTTGAAGAAGTGCTTAAAGTAGGCGATAAAGTGGGAACTCCTTTGGTTAAAGGCGCAAAAGTTACTGCTGAAGTTGTTAAACAAGCACGTGGTGAAAAGGTGATCGTTTTCAAAAAGAAACGTCGTCAAAATTATCGTCGTAAAAAAGGCCACAAACAGAATCTTACAATCGTTAAGATCACTGAGATTGTTGGTTAGTATTTTAATATAGGAGATATTCCATGGCACATAAGAAAGCTGGTGGTAGTTCTAGAAACGGACGTGATTCTGAAGGTCGTCGTCTCGGTGTGAAAAAGTTTGGCGGTGAAGTTGTTATCCCTGGTAACATCATTGTACGTCAACGTGGTACAAAGTATCATGCCGGTGAAAATGTTGGCATGGGAAAAGACCACACATTGTTTGCTACTTCTGAAGGTAAAGTTGCCTTCTCAAAAGGTAGAGACGATCGTAGTTACGTATCTGTAGAAGCTTAGTTTTCTACCGCGCCAATTTTATTGGCAGATATGATAATATTAAAATAGGGGGAATTTATATATTCTCCCTTTTTTTAGCATTGAATAAAGAAATGAAATTTTTAGACCAAGCGAAAATTTATGTTAAAGCAGGTGACGGCGGTAGAGGCTGTCTCTCTTTCAGGCGTGAAAAATATATTGAATATGGCGGGCCAAATGGTGGTAACGGCGGTAAGGGCGGCGATGTCGTAGTGATAGCTGTTGCTAATTTGAACACGCTTATTGATTTTCGCTATCAGCAACATTTTAAAGCCCAAAAGGGTGAACACGGTATGGGTAGTGACTGTACTGGTAAAAAAGGTGATGATTTAATCATTAAAGTTCCTGTTGGTACTGAGATTCTTGCTGATGATAAAGAAACTGTGATTGCGGATATGGTAGAAGAAGGTCAAACTTTTATTCTAGCTAAAGGTGGTGACGGTGGTAGAGGTAACGCGAGCTTTAAAAGTTCAACTAACCGTGCTCCTCGTAGAATTGAAGTTGGTTGGCCAGGCGAAGAGATGGACGTATGGCTCCGCTTAAAGTTAATTGCTGATATTGGATTAGTTGGATTGCCTAATGCTGGTAAATCTACGTTGTTATCTGCTTTAACCAGAGCTAGACCTAAAATTGCAGATTATCCTTTTACAACATTGCACCCTAATCTTGGTGTGGTCATGGTTGATGGTAATGAGATTTTGCTTGCAGATATTCCAGGGCTTATTGAAGGGGCTCATGAAGGTTTGGGCTTGGGTGATAAGTTCTTGCGTCATATTGAAAGATGTGCAGCAATTTTGCACATGATTGATTGTACGGCAGAAGATGTTCTTGAGGTTTATGATACCATCAGAGAAGAGCTTTGTATGTATGGTCAAGGAATTGAAGATAAAGAAGAAATAATAGCTCTTAATAAGGTTGATTGTATCGATGCTGACGAGCTTAAAGATAAGAAAAAAGCTTTAGAAAAAGCAACTGGCAAAAAAGTATTTACTATTTCTGGTGTTGCTGGTCTTGGCATGGATGATTTGCTTTATACTTTGAAAGATCTTGTGAAAGAACGTAAAAAACAAGATAAAGAAGAAACAAAAGTAGAAGAAGTAAAAACTTGGACCCCATAATTTCTTATGCAAAAAAATCTATTTAAAAATGCCAAAAGAGTAGTTATTAAAGTTGGCTCTAGCCTGCTTGTTGGAGATGGAGGAAGAGTCCGCAAAGATTGGCTCTATGCTTTGGCAGAAGATGTGGCAAATTTGCATAAAAGTGGCAAAGATGTAGTTATCGTAACCTCTGGTGCAGTGGCGGTTGGTCGCAAACCTCTTGGTTTATCTGGTAAATTATCATTAAAAGAAAAGCAGGCGGTGGCCTCTGTTGGCCAGATGCGCCTAATGCATGATTATGAAGAAGTGTTAGCTGACTTTGGAATTGTCGTTTCTCAGGTTCTGTTAGGGTTAGAAGATTCTGATATGCGTCAGCGCTATTTGAATGCATGTAATACGCTTGATACTTTGCTTAATCTAAGAGTTGTCCCTGTCATTAATGAAAATGACACTACTGCAACTGAAGAAATTCGTTTTGGCGATAATGATAGATTAGCAGCTCGTGTGTCGCAAATGGTTGGTGCAGATATTTTAGTTTTATTCTCTGATATTGATGGATTATATACCAAAGATCCTAACAAAAACCCTGATGCTGAGTTTATTCCTGTTGTTGAAGAAGTAACGCCGGAAATTGAAGAGATGGCAGGTGTTTCTGGTAGTAATTTTGGAACTGGCGGAATGATAACTAAGCTTATGGCTGCTAAAATCTGTATGAATGCAGGTTGTCATATGGCAATTACTAAAGGTAAAGGCTATCACTCACTGCAAGAACTTATTCAAGGGTTGCGCCCATCAACATGGTTTGTTGCATCTAAGAAACAAATTGCGGCAAAGAAAAAATGGATAGCAGGGTTTATTAGTCCTAATGGTAAATTGTTTTTAGATGATGGTGCAGTTAAAGCAGTTAAAAATGGTAAAAGCATTCTTCCTGCTGGTGTTATTAAACTTGAAGGTGATTTTGCTAAAGGCGATATAGTGCTGGTTTGTAATAAAGCAGGGGTTGAGATTGCAAAGGGTGTGATTGCTTATTCATATGCCGATGCTCAAAAAATCATTGGTAAGTCATCAAAAGATTTTGCTTCTATCTTGGGCTATGAAGGAAAGAATGATATAATCCACCGTGATTATTTAGTTTTAGAGGTTTAATTATGACTGAGAGTAGTATATCCGATAATATTTTTAGAATGGCATCTATGGCAAGAAGGGGTGCTAGTATTCTGGCAAACACATCAGCAGAAAAAAAGAGCAAGGCTCTAAAGAAAATAGCAGAACAGCTAGAAAGAGAAACGCACTATCTTATAGATGAAAATAAAAAAGACTTGCTTGAAGCTGTTCAAAAAGGTTTGTCAGAAGCTGTTATTGATAGAATTACTCTTAACGAATCTAGAATTAAAGCAATGGCAAATGGTGTTAGGGATATTGCAGAAATTACAGATAAGCTTGGTGAAACTATTGAAGAATGGGAAAGACCAAGCGGAATTAAAATATCAAAAGTTAGAGTGCCATTAGGTGTTATTGCAATTATTTATGAAAGCCGCCCTAATGTAACAGCAGATGCCGCTGCTTTATGTATAAAATCAGGTAATGCCTCTATATTGCGCTGTGGTTCAGACAGCTTTTTTTCATCATTGGCTATTATGAGCATTATTCAAAAATCTTTAGAGGAATCGGGCTTGCCTAGCTATGTTACGCAATTGATAGAAACACGTAATCGTGATGCGGTTGGAGCATTGTTAAAGCTAGATGAATATGTAGATGTAATTATTCCAAGAGGAGGAAAAGAACTTATTAAAAGAGTTGCCGAAGAAAGTAAAATTCCAGTTTTGAAACATCTTGATGGTATATGTCATTGTTATATAGAAAAGACCGCAGATTTGAAAATGGCAGAAAGAGTTGTTGCTAATGCAAAAATGCGTAGAACTGGTATATGTAACGCAACTGAAACGCTGCTAATAGACAGAGCTATTTTGCAAGATGCCGTGCCTCACATTGTAAATAGTCTAATTGGTTTAGGTTGTGAGGTTAGAGCAGATGATGAAATAGCTGCCTTTGATGCAAGAATAAAGCCTGCAACAAGCGAAGATTGGGATACTGAATATTTGGCGCCGATTATATCTGTTAAAACTGTTTCTGGAATAGAAGAGGCTATAGCTCATATCAATGCGCATAGCTCACATCATACAGAATCTATAATGACATCAGATGCTAGTAAGGCTGAGCGCTTTATGAATGAGATTGATAGTGCAATCGTAATGCACAACACTTCTACTCAATTTTCAGATGGTGGCGAATTTGGTTTTGGTGCTGAAATAGGTATTTCAACAGGCAAAATTCATGCAAGAGGCCCTGTTGGGGTTCTTGAGCTCACAACATATAAGTATAAAGTGGTGAGTGACGGTGCTTTGCGCCCATTATAGCTAAAAAATATCTGATAAAATGCAAAGATTGGTTGCCAAATCACGATAAAAAAGTCAATATGTAAGCGCGTTGATGCCATTTTGATAATGGTCAATGTAAAGTAATTTTAATATTAGGAGAAACAAAAGACTATGCCTAGTCCCGCATTAGCAAATGCTCAAACTGAGGAACCTCTTAGTTCTGAAGAGATTCTTGATCTTGTAAAAACCATTTTAGACGATGATAAAGCTGAAGATATAGTTGTTATTGATTTAGCAGGTAAAACTTCAATCGCTGATTATATGGTTATCGCAACTGGTAATTCTAGCCGTATGGTTTCTGCTATGGCAGATCATCTTTATGAAAAGCTTAAGGCCAAAAATATTTTGCCTCGCATGGAAGGTCAGGACAACGCTGACTGGGTGCTTATTGATGCTTTTGATGTGATTGTACATTTGTTCCGCCCAGAAGTTAGAGAATTTTATAACATTGAAAAAATGTGGGGAGCTGCTAGCGAGCTTAGAGCAAAGCAAGGGAACTTATAATCGTAAGATGAAAGTACAAATTTCTGCAGTTGGAAAAGCAAAGGGCAATGGCCCAGAGAAAAGTCTGTTTGAGCATTATATAAAACGCTTAAAATGGACTTTTTTGCTAAAAGAGGTTGAAGAAAAAAAGAACCTCGCAACACCTCAGCGAATGGAAAGTGAGGCAGAGCTGCTATTACAAACTATACCCCAAGGAGCAAAGATAATAGTGCTTGATGAGAGGGGAAAAGGTTTAAGTAGTGTCGAATTGGCAGAAAAAGTATCTTCATGGCAAGATGATGGTGTGTCAGACGTTGTTTTTGCAATTGGTGGTGCCGATGGGCATCATGATAAAATTAGAGAAAAAGCTGATTTGTTGCTAGCATTTGGAAAGCTTACTTGGCCACATATGTTGGTTAGAGCAATGTTGGCAGAACAGATTTATCGTATACAAACTATTATTGATGGACATCCGTACCATCGCGAATAGGTTGAAAATGAACTTTTAGGGATTAATTATTTAGTAGAATTGATTAACTTGTTTGAATAGGAATAAAAAAGTGACAAAAGAAAATAAAAAGAGACCAGTAATGCTTTGTATTTTAGATGGCTGGGGCTATCGTGAGCCACCTACTGATGATAATGCAATTGCGGTTGGTAACACTCCAAACTGGGATAGAATTGTTAAAGAAAACCCAAGAGGATTGCTCAAAACTTATGGTTTAAGCGTGGGTCTTCCTGAAGGTCAAATGGGTAACTCAGAAGTTGGTCATATGAACCTAGGTGCAGGTAGAGTGGTTATGCAAGATTTGCCTCGCATCGATGCTGCTGTTGAAGATGGTTCATTGGTTCAAAACCCAACTTTTAAAGCAATGATAGAGAAACTCAAAGCTAATGGTAAAGCTTGTCATATTATGGGCTTAATGTCACCTGGTGGCGTTCACTCACACCAAAAACACATTGAAGCTTTAGTTAAGGCTGTTGCAAATGCTGGTGTTAAAGTTAAGGTTCACGCTTTCTTAGATGGACGTGATACACCTCCTTCATCAGGCAAAGGTTACACAGCTTCTTTTGTTAAGGCTGTTAGTGAATGTGAAAATGCAGAAATCGCTGTTGTTTCTGGCCGTTTCTTTGCAATGGATAGAGATAAACGTTGGGACAGGGTTGAAAAAGCTTATAACGCGATGGTTTGTGGTGAAGGTGTTGAAGCTACAACTGCAGATGAAGCAATTGCCAATGCTTATGCTAAAGGCGAGACTGATGAGTTTGTATCTCCAAGCGTAATTGGTGGTTATAAAGGTATGGAAGATGGCGATGCTCTTATGATGGCAAACTTCCGCTCTGACCGCGCGAGAGAAATCTTGCTTGCATTAGCTCAAAAATCTTTTGATGGTTTTGCTCGCAAAAAACAAGTTGAGTTCTCAGCTTGTGTTGGTATGACTGAATATTCAAAAGAACATAATTCATTTATGGAGACTATGTTCCCTCCACAAGTTCTCACCAATATTCTTGGTGAAGTAGTTTCTAAAGCTGGTTTAACTCAGCTCAGAATTGCAGAGACTGAAAAATACGCTCACGTAACATTTTTCTTTAATGGTGGTGAAGAGCAAGTGTTTGCTGGCGAAGAAAGAATTCTTATTCCTAGTCCTAAAGTTGCAACTTATGACATGCAACCAGAGATGTCAGCTTATGAAGTAACAGACAATTTGGTTAAAGCAATTGAAGATGAACGTTTTGACGTTATCATCT
>QKFK01000223.1 GCA_003252195.1 Rhodospirillales bacterium | reverse complement strand
ATCCAGTTTATTTAATATATTCAACACCTCAGCTATTGCATTTACAGCATTTTGAGCATGAGGGATTAGTCGTGGATTAATTTGTGCAGGTAATACTTCTGGGCCAATAATGCCATAGCCAACAGGTTTGTTAAACTCTAGTTCTAGATCAATAATTGCAGAAGTTACTGATTGCCCCATTACAAAGCCATGCTTTGTTTCACCACGTTCGATAATTCCCAAAACGGCAGCCCCAGCGATATCTGCTTTTTTCAAAACATTTTTTAATACAATAGGCACTTCTAATGAGCCAGGAACTTCTATTACATCAACAACCTCTAAACCTTTTGTTTCAGCAGTTTTTTTAGCTTCATTTATCATTATCTCAGACTCTTTTTTATGAAAAGTTCCTGCGATTATGTATATTTTGTTTGAATTCATGTTCTATCTCCGATATTTTCTTGCTTGATACAAAGAATAGTAACTATAATCATAAAGACAAGTTTAAATTTTAGGTGAGTTGTTAAGATGATACGTTTTCAAGTTGGGTTGATTAAGAAATTTACAAATAAATTTACTAATATCTTGCCAAAAAAAGAAGTTAAAAAAGCAACTCCTGTAAAAACTAAAACAAAGACTAAAAAATCTCCTAAAAAGATTATTAAAGGTAAGTTCACCTTTACAGCGCCATATGTAACTGTTGCTGAGCAATTAGCTTGCCCCGTGATGGACGTGAGAATTGCAGCTTTAGGCGCATTGTCAGACATTGCAATTAATAATGCCAAAACTCGTAGCGCTATAGTTAGTATTATTGAAGAACATAGCACTAAGATTGCAGCTCAAAAACCTGAAGAAGATGCTGAAATCAATATGGCAAAAGAAGTTATTAACAAAATCGCCCAGCTTTATATTAAGTAATAATCTCTATTAAACCAAATCTCAAAATATAACCAATGTAGTTGTTATCTTCATTGATTGTATGAAGTAAATGCGGGTTATAATTGTGATGGTTTTATGGCTGATTAATCCGTATGAGTACCATTGAGCGCGGTTTTATCTTGGTAGAGTTATCCTTGTAGTTGGTGCGAGGGTGTTCCTTGCCAGCTTAAATAAGTCTTTTAATTATTCTCTAAGGCGCGTTTTAGGTATTTTGAGGTGTAGCCAATGCCTGATTTGGCAATTTGTTCTGGTGTGCCTTCAGCGATAATCTCACCACCACCATCGCCACCATCTGGGCCAAGGTCAATAATCCAGTCCGCTGTTTTAATCACATCAAGATTATGCTCAATCACAATTATGCTATTGCCTTGTTCTACCAGAGCTTGAAGCACTTCTAAAAGTTTGGCAATATCCTCAAAATGTAATCCTGTGGTTGGTTCATCTAAAATATACAATGTTTTACCAGTGTTGCGTTTAGACAATTCTTTAGATAGCTTAATACGTTGAGCTTCTCCGCCTGATAAGGTGGTTGCGGGTTGCCCAAGTTTGATATAACCAAGCCCAACTTCTGAAACCAAATTAAGCTTGTTTTTAATTGGTGGAATAGCTGAGAAGAAATCTTTGGTATCATCAACTGTCATATCTAAGATGTCTGAGATACTTTTGTTTTTGTATTTTACTTCTAAAGTTTCACGGTTAAATCGTTTGCCTTTACATACATCGCACTCAACATAAACATCGGGCAAGAAGTGCATCTCAATCTTAATTAAGCCGTCACCTTTACAGGCTTCACAACGACCACCTGCAACGTTGAATGAAAAACGTCCTGCTTTGTAGCCACGAGCCTTGCTCTCGGGTAGCTCGGCAAACCAGTTGCGGATATGGTCAAACACGCCTGTATATGTGGCAGGGTTAGAGCGTGGGGTTCTGCCAATAGGGGATTGATCAATATCAATAATCTTGTCAATATGCTCGAGCCCTTTAATGCTATCATGTGGCCCAGGGATGGTGTGCTCATTGCCAAAATGCTTTTCAATAGCTTTGTATAATGTTTCAATCACTAAAGATGATTTGCCACCACCAGACACACCTGTAACGCAGGTTAAAGTACCTAATGGGAATGAAACATCTACATTTTTAAGGTTGTTGGTTTTAGCGCCTTTTATAGTTATCTTTTTACCATTGCCCTTGCGACGCTTGGCTGGTGTTTCTATCTTTTTTGTCCTGCTTAAATATTGCCCAGTTAGGCTCTTTGGGTTTTGTTTAACCTCATCAGGAGTTCCTTGAGCTATAACTTGCCCCCCATGGCTACCTGCGTGAGGTCCCATATCAATTAAATGGTCGGCAGCTAAGATTGCATCTTCGTCATGCTCTACTACTATCACGCTATTGCCTAAGTCTCTAAGACGGGTGAGGGTGGCTAGTAATTGGTCATTATCTTTTTGATGCAAGCCAATAGAAGGTTCGTCTAGCACATATAAAACACCAGTTAATCCAGAGCCAATTTGTGATGCAAGGCGAATACGTTGGCTTTCACCGCCAGATAATGTGCCAGCCATACGAGATAATGTGAGATAATTTAATCCAACATTGTTCAAAAAACCTAGTCGTTCATTTATCTCACGCAAGATTTTTTGAGCAATTTCTTTGTGTTTGCTACTTAGTTTGTTATCTAGTGATAAAAACCAATCTTGAGCTTCTTTAATAGATAGTTCAGTGATATCGCTAATATCTTTGCCGTCAATTTTAACCGCTAGAGCTTGTGGCTTTAGGCGTTTGCCACCACATGTTTCGCATGGTGCACTAGACTGATATTTAGTAAATTCATCAATTATCCACTTGGAATCCGTTTCTTTAAGACGACGTTCCATATTAGATATAATACCTTCAAAAGGTTTGTCGGTTCTAAAATCTTTTAATCCATGGAACTTTAATGATATTTTGCGATTTCCAGAACCAAATAAAAGCACGTCTTTCATTTCATCAGGTAGGTTTTTATATGGTGTTTCCATGCTTTCACCAAAATATTCGCATATGGCTCTCAAAACTTGCCAATGATAAGGTGATGATGTAGTTGCCCATGGTTTGATTGCTCCACGAGCAAGGCTTTTATCTGGGTTGGGGACAACCAACTCTGGGTTTACATAAAGCTTTGCTCCTAATCCATCGCAGGTTGGGCAAGCACCATATGGGTTGTTAAAAGAGAATAACCTTGGCTCAATTTCATCAATCGTAAAGCCTGAAACTGGGCAGGCAAATTTGGCAGAAAAAACGGTGTTTTCTTTGGTTGAAGCGTTCTCTGCATATAATAAGCCATCGCTTAATTCTAAAGCGGTTTCAATTGAATCTGCTAGTCTGGTTTCTAAGCCTTCTTTAACCGCAATTCTATCGACTACTACTTCAATATTATGCTTAAAATTCTTTTGTAATTCTGGGGCATTTTCTATTTCATAAAATTCACCGTCAATTTTTACTCGTTGAAAGCCTTTTTTTTGTAATTCGGCTAGTTCTTTTTTGTACTCGCCTTTGCGACCACGCACAATTGGGGCAAGGAGGTACAGCTTAGTGCCTTGTTCCATTGTTATAATTCTATCAACCATTTGTGATACGGTTTGGCTCTCAATTGGAAGCCCTGTTACAGGTGAGTGTGGAATGCCAATTCTGGCCCATAAAAGCCTCATATAGTCATAAATCTCTGTAACGGTACCCACAGTTGAACGTGGGTTTTTGGAAGTTGTTTTTTGCTCAATTGAGATAGCAGGGGATAAACCTTCAATTGCATCAACATCAGGCTTGTTCATAAGCTCTAAGAACTGACGGGCATAAGCGGATAAACTTTCAACATAACGGCGTTGCCCTTCAGCATAAATAGTGTCAAAGGCGAGTGATGATTTGCCTGAGCCAGATACACCTGTAATTACGACTAATTCATTTTTAGGAATCTCGATGTTTACATTTTTAAGATTATGCTCTCTAGCACCGCGAATTGTTATGTTTTTATCCATTGGTTTTCTCAATTGTTTTTAATTTTGTTCTACATTAGTTCTTGTGTCGAGTATTGTCAATAGTCTTGATAAAAAGTTTATTTTAAGATATACACAGCTTGACTATTTTGTATTTTGTCTTTATGAGATTTAGATGTATCTTGATTACAGTTTTTCAAACAGATTCTAGGAAAAAATATGGCTGGTAGCGTAAATAAAGTTATTTTAGTTGGTAACCTTGGTAGGGAGCCAGAAGTAAGACACACTCAAAGTGGTGGTAAAGTAGTTAATTTATCTGTGGCTACATCTGAAACATGGAAAGACAGACAAAGCGGTGAACGCAAAGAAAAGACAGAATGGCACCGCGTGGTGGTGTTTAGCCCTGGTCTTGCTGATATTGCTGAAAAATATTTACGTAAAGGCTCAAAAGTTTATATTGAAGGTGCTTTGCAAACTCGTAAATGGACTGATAATTCAGGACAAGAAAAATATACAACTGAGATTGTATTGCAAAGCTTTAACGGTACTCTAACAATATTGGATTCTTCTAGAGGCGGTAATGATGATTTTGCCCCTTATAGTGGTGATGCTGGCGGGTATGGTTCTGATAACTCATCACAAAATGGTGGTTGGGATATTCCTGCTTCTCCTGATTTAGATGATGATATTCCGTTCTAATTGTAATAGGCAGACAATAATATAATATGCAAAGTTGTGTTTTTATAAGTTAATAGTTTAGCTTTGCTTGTTGTTGGTTAGTTAGTCGTGTAGAAAAAGTGGAATTAAAGTGACTGAAGTATTAGACGATAAAAATAAAGAAATTACTCCTGTAACTATTGTTGAGGAGATGAAACGTTCGTATCTCGATTATGCCATGAGTGTTATCGTGTCACGTGCGTTGCCAGATGCAAGAGACGGCTTAAAGCCAGTTCATAGGCGTATTTTGTATTCTATGAAAGAAAATGGCTATGATTACAATAAGCCATTCAGAAAATCAGCCCGTATCGTCGGTGACGTTATGGGTAAATATCACCCTCATGGTGACTCTGCGATTTATGATTCTATGGTTCGTATGGCGCAAGATTTCTCTATGCGTTTGCCACTTATTAATGGTCAAGGTAACTTTGGTTCTATGGACGGTGATAGTCCAGCTGCTATGCGTTATACCGAAGCAAGATTAGAAAAAGTTGCTCAAAGCCTTTTAGAAGATATTGATAAAGATACTGTTGTCTTCCAGCCAAACTATGACGAAACAGTTTCTGAGCCAACGGTTCTTCCTGCTCGTTTCCCTAACTTGTTAGTAAATGGTGCTGGTGGTATTGCGGTTGGTATGGCAACAAATATTCCTCCACATAACTTGGGCGAAGTAATTGATGGTTGCTTGTTATTTATTGATAATCCAGAAATTACAGATGAAGATTTAATTGAGATTATTCCTGCGCCAGACTTCCCTACGGGTGGTATTATTTTGGGCAGAAACGGAGCTAGAGAAGGTTATCTTACAGGTAAAGGCTCTGTCGTAATGCGCGGTAAATGCGCAATCGAAGAAATTCGCAAAGATAGAGAAGCTATTATTATTACCGAAGTTCCTTATCAGGTTAATAAAGCTTCTATGATTACTAAAATCGCAGAATTAGTTAAAGAAAAGCGTATTGAAGGTATTTCAGAAATCAGAGATGAATCTGACCGTCACGGTGTTCGTGTGGTGGTTGAGGTTAAGCGTGATGCTCAGGCAGATGTTGTTCTAAATCAACTCTATAAATTTACACCATTGCAAACAAGCTTTGGTATGAACATGCTTGCTCTTAATAACGGCAGACCAGAAACTCTAACGTTGCGTGGCTTTATTAAAGCTTTTGTTGACTTTAGAGAAGAAGTAATTCGTAAGCGCACAATCTATGAATTGAACAAATCACGTGATAGAGCGCATACATTAGTTGGTTTGGCTATTGCAGTTGAAAACCTTGATGAGGTTATTAAACTTGTTCGTAATGCTCCAACTCCTGCGGTTGCGAAAGAGCAATTGCTTGAAAGAGATTGGATTGCTGCTGATGTTGAGCCTTTGGTGATTTTGATTGATGAGCCAGATAGAAAGGTTGTGAACGGTAAGTACAAATTATCTGAAGAACAAGCTAAAGCTATCTTGGATTTGAGATTGCACCGTTTAACAGGTTTAGAACGCGATAAGATTCACCAAGAATTACGTGACATTGGCGAAGCAATTAAAGAATTTTTGTCAATCCTTGCTTCAAGAGAAAAATTATTCAACATTATGCGTGACGAATTAGCTGCTATTAAGCTTGAATATGCAACTCCACGTCGCACAGAGATTAGCGCATTAGAATTTGAACATGATATTGAAGATTTAATTCAGCGTGAAGATATGGTTGTTACTGTGTCAGATTCTGGATATATTAAACGTGTTCCATTGTCAGCTTATAAAGCGCAAAACAGAGGCGGAAAAGGTCGTTCTGGTATGAGCACCAAAGAAGAAGATTTTGTATCTAAAATCTTTGTTGCTAATACACATACTCCAGTGTTGTTCTTTACTTCAAAAGGTATGGTTTATAAACTCAAAGTTTATAAATTACCACTTGGTAGCCCTCAGTCAAAAGGAAAGCCTTTTGTAAACTTGTTGCCACTTGATGAAGGTGAAACAATTTCAGCAATTATGAAATTGCCAGAGGTTGAGCAAGAATGCGATAACATTTATGTAATGCTCGCAACAGCTAAGGGGAATGTACGTAGAAACAAGCTTTCTGACTTTGTAAATGTTATGTCAAACGGTAAGATTGCGATGAAGCTTAATGAAAAAGATAGGCTTATCGGAGTTAGAGTTTGCTTTGATGATAATGACATTATGTTAGCGGCTAGAAGCGGTAAATGTATTCGTTTCCCTGTTGCTCAAGTTCGTGTGTTTGCTGGACGTACATCACCAGGTGTTCGTGGTATTAGACTTGGCAGTGGTGATGAAGTTGTAAATATGTCAGTGCTCAAGCACTTAGATGTTGATACAGCCCAAAGAGATGAATATCTAAGAGTTGTTTCAAATATGAAACGCATGTCATCTGAACTTGGTAGAGATGTAACCGCAGAAGAAACTGGCGTTATGGAAATTTTAACTCCAGAGCTATTTAACCAGATGGCTGAAGATGAAGAATTTATTTTGACCGTAACATCTAACGGATATGGTAAACGCACATCTGCATATGAATATCGCGTTACTGGTCGTGGTGGTCAAGGTATTGCTAACATTGAAGTTGGTGGACGTAATAAAGGCGTGGCTGGTTCATTCCCAGTGGCTGACACTAACCAGATTATGATGGTTACAGATGCTGGTAAGCTTATTCGTATGCCAATTCATAATATTAGAGTTGCTGGACGTAAAACCATGGGAGTTATATTGTTCCGCACCGCAGAAGATGAGAAAATTGTTTCTGTTGCTCTTCTTGATATTGAAGATGATGTAGATGATGGTGAGAACGATATTCCAGAGAACTTACCTCCAGAAATGACAGAAGAAGAGACTAAGATGTCAGAAGAAGTGTCATCTAATGATGACGAAGACGAAAATGATGAAGTAGTTGATGATGACGATACTTCAGATGACGACGAAGTTTCTGACGGAGAATAAAATATATAGAGGTGGTGATAGCTTTGGCTTGCCACCTCTGTTTTAATAAAAAAGGGTGAGATATGTCAGAAATTATTGGAGTATATCCGGGAACTTTTGACCCCATAACTTTAGGCCACTTGGACATTGTAAACCGTGCCTCTAAAATGGTTGATAAACTAATTGTAGGTGTAGCGGTTAATTCAGGTAAAGATCCATTGTTTAGCCTAGAAGAGCGTATTGAACATGTGAAAGAAGAAATTACCGATATTTGTGCAAGCAATGGCACAAAAGTTGAGGTAAGGCATGTTGATGGTCTTTTGGTTAAATTTGCCGAAGAGGTTGGGGCTAAAATTATCATTCGTGGTATGCGCGCTGTTTCTGACTTTGATTATGAGTTTAAGATGTCAGTTATGAACTCTCGCCTTAATTCAGATATTGAAACCGTATTCTTAATGGCATCAGAAAGACAGCAATTTGTGTCTTCTATGTTTGTTAAGGAGATTTGTCGCTTAGGTGGCGATATATCTTCATTTGTAACCCCCAGAATATCAGAGCTCTTAATACAGCGTTATAAAGAGCAAGGGAAAATATAATTTTTTTGAATTTTAGGAGAAGCTTTATGGCAAAAGTTAGTTTTTCAAAAATAGCTAAAGATAAGGAAAATGCCCTTGTTCTTAAATTAAAAGACGGCGAAGTTTTAATTGAGATGCGTCCTGATTTAGCACCAAACCACGTTGCAAGAATTAAAGAGCTTGTTGGTGAAGGTTATTATGATGGTCTTAACTTCCACAGAGTTATTGATGGCTTTATGGCACAAACAGGCTGCCCATTAGGTGATGGCACGGGTGGTAGTGGCAAAAAGCTAAAGGCAGAGTTTTCTAACGAGCCCCATGTTCGTGGAACAGTGTCTATGGCAAGAGCTATGAATCCAGATAGTGGTGATAGTCAATTCTTCATTTGTTTTGAAGATGCACCATGGCTTGATGGCCAATATACTGTGTGGGGAAAAGTAACTCATGGTATGGAACTTATTGATAATATCACCAAAGGTAGCGGAAATAACGGAACAGTAGCAAATCCTGATAAAATCGTATCATTAAAGCTATTGAAAAAAACAACAAAAAAATCAAAATAATTGATTTTTTCTATTGACTTATGTTGTTAATGTATTTATACCTAGCTCCATAAGTTAAGGGCCCGTAGCTCAGTTGGTAGAGCATTTGACTTTTAATCAAAGGGTCACAGGTTCGAATCCTGTCGGGCTCACCATTCAAACCCTCGGAAACATTAGTTTCTGAGGGTTTTGTGTTTTTAAATGTTTGGCGTTTATTCGTTTCTCGTAACCCTATTTGTGTAGCTGATAATCATGATTGTTGATAAGGGCTGTAAAGCTAACAAACTATACGGATTAGACGATAGAAAGTTTATGTTCTGTGAGTTTTTAATTATAGGTAGGGGAGTTGCGCCATAACTCCCCTAGTTTGTTGCTAAAACTGTTTAATCTAGGCTTATGTGTAATTTTTTATCATAGAATTTGGCTAAACCAACAAGGGCGTTAAAATCTAGTTCGCCTCGCCCGATTTCTAAGCCATCTATAATGCTTGGCTCTATTTTAGCGATTGAGCCTAATTCTTCAATTTTTAAGCCTGTAGCAATGCGTAAAGTGTGTAACTGAGCGCCTAGCTCAATTAACACTTCATCTAACTCAGATATTGCTTGGTCTTTAATGTCTTTTACCATGTTTCATCACTCCTTTTGTTAAAACAAAACCCACCTAAGGAAGCCCTAGGTGGGGGAGCTAGAAAAACCGTCAATAACTACGGCACGACTAACTTCAGCCGAAACCTTATATAGCCGTACTCCCCCATAAGGAGAAATACAGCACATATATTTATTCAGTCTCTGTGTCAAAGACTGGTTATTGCAAGGGATTTTCTAAGTCCCACAAGCTAAACCTTAGCTTGCAAAATAAGCATACTAAATAAAACCCAAAATAAGAAGTGTTTTTTGTAACAATAAAACTTGACTTTTTAGGAAAAATTTCCTATAATGCAACTATTAAGGATAACTTATATAAATATAAGCCCTGACTAAATATTTGGAAATGGTTAGTCTGTTTCTTTGATATTTGTCAGGGTTTTTCGTTTTTAAACATGAACTATAGGGGAATACATATGTTTGATTCTTATGATAATGAAGAGAATGGTAAAGAAAAATTCAGCGGTTGGTTAAAGAAGCCTTTGGCTGAAAACTCAAATGCTGATTTTGAAGATGTTGTAAACACTAAAAGTATATTAGGAGAACTTGGTTTTTACCAGCCTCATAAAGAGATTGGAGAAACCAAATCTGAAGTGTCTAAATATCCTAATAAAAATTTATTTGATGCTATTGAAAAATATCAGGAAGATAAAGGGCTAATGGTGGACAGAGTTATGAAGCCTGAGGGCGAAACAGAAAAGTCAATAATAAGCAGTATTAAAAATAATACCATAAAACAACTTTCTGATAATACCTCTAACGATGACTGTAATGTGGGTAATTTTATTAAGAATGTAATTAAAGTTAACAAAGAAGCATCAGTTAAAAGTCCTTTTGACACAGGGAATACGGCAACAAATTTTGTTTTAAATAAATCTGTTAAACCTGTTGGTAATTTTAACAAAGGGTTTAATTTAGGTCAGAAAGCGTTTATTTTAAAGGAAGCTTATGATGAAACTTGTAACCATAAAAAGAGAAAATGAACAATATGCGTGAATTAATAAAACAATCTTTGTTTTTAGGCGGGGTTTGCTTAATAGCTAAGTTGCCATTGTCTATATCTGATAATATGTTCATATATTGCTTGAGCTTGCTATTAAGTTTTACTACGCTTTTAATGATGCTGGTATTAGCTTTTAGAAAGACATCAGCAAACATAGCTACCTTTATAGATAAGCATAAAAATATTAGTACATATATAATCTATGTTGGTTGGGTGTTTTTTATAGACATTGCCATTAGTATAATAGGGGTTATTACTGGATATTATTCAGCAATGCACCAATATGATAATACAGCCTATGAAACAAGCTTGTATAAGGTATCTGATTTCTTAGTTACAATATATAACCCGTGTTTGTTAGTATCCATCGTGGTTGCAACAGTCATTGTATTGTATAGGCTAAAGCATAATAAAAAATCCGTATAATAGATTTATAAATAAAAATAAAAGGGGCGGTTAGGCCCCTTAATAATTAATCTAGGCTTATGTGTATTCTTTTATCATAGAACTTGGCTAAACCAACAAGGGCGTTAAAGTTGGGCTCGCCTCGCCCGATTTCTAAGGCATCTATAATGCTTGGCTCTATTTTAGCAATTGAGCCTAGTTCTTCAATTTTTAAGCCCGTAGCAATGCGTAAAGTGTGTAGCTGAGCCCCTAGCTCAATTAACACTTCGTCTAACTCAGATATTGCTTGGTCTCTTATGTCTTTTACCATGTTTCATCACTCCTTTTGTTAAAACAAAACCCACCTAAGAAAAACCTAGGTGGGGGAGCTAGAAAAACCGTCACAAACAACGGCACGACTAACTTCAGCCGAAACCTTATATAGCCGTACTCCCCCATAAGGAGAAATACAGCACATATATTTATTCAGTCTCTGTGTAAAGACTGGTGATTAAAAGGGATTTTCTAAGTCCCACAAGCTAAACCCTAGCTTGCAAAATAAGCATACTAAATAAAACCAAAAATAAGAAGTGAAAAAACACTATTTGTTTTTATGAGCATTCTTTTTATCAGTTTCTTTCTGAGGCTTTCTTATATGATAAACTTTATTCGGTTGCGAATGATATAAGATATAAAACCCATCGTTGTTGAATTTAGTTTTATGTTTAGCTTTTTGCTTGTTATTATCGTCTTTATTGCTTTCTACAATTTTAGCTTCTTTTTTTGTGGAAACTGTGTCGTTGTTTTTGGTTTTGCTAGCTTCTTCTTCATGTGATATTTTTTGTAGTAGAGTTATATTACTTTGAACTGATACTGGAACTAATTTTTCTTTAATGAATGAGGTGGTGTCAGTGGTTTCATATACATTATATTCGTATTCATATTTTGGTATGTCTTGTGCCATAAGTACTAATCCACATACTATGATAACATAAGAAAATAAAATAAGTGTGAAGTTATCGGCTTTATCAATTAAAATATCGCACTTCGATTTTATCTTATGCTCTTTGACTTTGTTAGTTGATTTTTTCTTACGTTTTTTGGAGAATATCATTGTTAAATAAAATGCTAACATTAGCACCGTTATTATTGGTGTTAATAAAAGCATTAAAGTAGGGATATCCTCTTTGCTTTGGTTGTAAAGGATATTAATGCAATCTATGAAGCTGTATTCAGTTGTGTTGGATACAATAATTACAAAGCATAAAAACAATATAGTCAAAACTATAATAGGTGCCGCAGATAGAATTCTGCTTTTTCTTGTTTCGTGGTGATTTAGTATATTAGTATCGAATAAGCTATCTAGCAGTGTGATAACAATACCTGCTAAAAAACCGTATAGTATTAAATATGTTATTATTGTTTCACACATTAATGTGCCAGTAATAGTTATGTATAAATGTGGTATGTGAGTTTTGTTAAAGATATTAAATAAGTATATGTACGGAAAAACATATGATATAGCGGTTAAAAGAAATAAAGTTATTGGCCAATAGTCAAATGCTAATATTCCTGTCTTGTTTCGTTTGTTTGATAATAATAACTTTGTTATTAGATCTTCTTTTATGTGTTTTCTCATTAATTCCTCATAAAAATTTAGTAATATAAAGTCCAGAAGCTAGCTTCTGGTTGTAATTTGGTTTTTGATTATTTAACGTGTATTAGTATGTAATAACAAGTTTTAAAATACATATTTGTGGATAAAATATGTATCGCAAATTTTTGTTATGTTCCGCTTGTGAATGTTGTGTGAATAAAGATTGAGACTTGTTTATATCATCACCCCGATCTTAGGGTATTAGCGACTTGGTCTTTTTCGAATAAATAGAGTAGGGTGCGGAGGTTTTTGCCTCGTTCGCTGGTGAGGTTGGCATCTTTGCTCATAATTAGCTCGGCATCTTTGCGGGCAATCGCAATTAAATCACCATGCATGGAAAGGTCAGCTAGTTTGAACTCGGGTAAGCCACTTTGGCGAGTGCCGAGGAGTTCACCTGCACCACGGAGTTTTAGGTCTTCTTCGGCGATGATAAAGCCGTCTTCAGTCTCACGAATGGTTTTGAGTCTTGTTTGAGCGGTTTCAGATAATGGTGGTGAATATAGCAATATGCAAGTTGATTTGTCTGAGCCTCTGCCAATGCGTCCACGTAATTGGTGGAGCTGAGAAAGACCAAAACGCTCGGCATGCTCAATAACCATAATAGTTGCTTGAGGCACATTAACCCCAACTTCTATAACTGTGGTTGCGATTAAAAGGTCGGTTGAGCCAAAGGCAAAATCTTCCATGATTTTATCTTTATCTGCACCTTTCATCTTGCCATGAACGAGGCCAACTTTATCACCAAATATTTTATGCAAATGCTCGTAGCGTTCTTCAGCCGCGGCTAAATCTAGCTTTTCAGATTCCTCTACTAAGGGGCAAACCCAATATACTTTAGTGCCTGTGCTTAAAGCTCTTTTTACGCCGTCTATTATAGAAGTCATTTTGCTCTTTGGCATGGCAAGGGTGTCTATCTTTTGCCTACCTGGGGGTAGCTCGTCAATGCGAGAACAATCCATATCGCCATAAGCGGTGAGGGTGAGGGTGCGAGGGATAGGTGTAGCCGTCATTACTAACACATCTGCAAGGTTGCCTTTGGCAGATAAATCTAAGCGTTGTTGTACGCCAAAGCGATGTTGCTCATCTATAATCACACAAGCTAAGTCTTTGAAAGTTACATCATCTTGGAACAGGGCATGAGTGCCGATTAATATGTCTATCTTGCCGTCTTTTAGCTCTGATAATAACTCTTCACGCTTTTTGCCTTTGGTTCTGCCTGTGAGAATGGCGGTTCTAACCCCAATTTTATCGGCTAAGGTAGAGATAGTTTCAAAATGCTGGCGAGATAAAATATCAGTTGGTGCCATAATCGCACTTTGTGCCCCACATTCTATGGCATTAAGCATGGTGAGTAAGGCAACAATGGTTTTGCCCGAGCCAACATCACCTTGCAAAAGCCTCAGCATTTTAGTCTCAGATGCCATATCTTCGCCAATCTCGGCCAAAACTCGCTTTTGGGCAGAGGTTAGGGCAAAGGGTAGATGTTCTAATAACTTATGGCGGAGCTTGCCATCGCCTTTAATGCTTCTACCTTTGGTCTTTTTATACTTTTGACGCACGATAGCTAAGGCTAATTGCCCTGCTAATAGTTCATCATAAGCTAGGCGGGAGCGAAATTTGTTAGCAGGGCTTAAATCTGCCTCTGACTTTGGCTCATGAGCCGAGATTAATGAATTATGCCAATTATCCCAACCTTTTTGCTTTAATAGGCTTGCATCAATCCATTCATCTAGCTCGGGTGCTTTATCTAAAGCTTGCTTTTGGATTTTGCTCAGCACTTTGTTTGATATGCCTGCCGTAAGTGGGTATATCGTCTCAAAGCCAAGTACTTCATTAATCCGCTCTGTCTGGACAACATAATCAGGGTGGCTCATTTGTAGCTTGTTATTAAAGCTTTCTACCTTGCCACTAATAATGCGTTGTGAGCCTTCTGGTAAAAGGTTTTTAACATAATCACCCTTAACTTTGAAAAACGTGAGTGTGATAAAGCCCGTGTCATCGTAACATTCTATTCTATATGGGCTAGTGCGGTTGTGCGGTGGAAGGTGCTTGCCTACTGTTACTTTTAAGGTGATAATACGGTTATCTGGTGCGTCAATAATGTTAGGTGAATAAGAGCGGTCAATATAGCCAGAGGGTAAATGCCACAGCAAATTTGCGATTTTATCGCTGTCTAATAGCTTTTCTAAAAGCTTAGATATACGCCCACCCACACCTTTTAGGCTTGAAAGGTCTGAAAATAGGGGGTATAAAACTTGCGGACGCATCTTATATAAACCAACTGATTACTTAAAGTGTCTTTATAACATATTATTAGCCATGATTATAAGGGAAATTTTATGTCTTTCCTAGATAAAATAAATAAAGATATGCCAAGCCTTTTTGCCAATATGGCAGAAGGGGCTAATCCGCTGTTTGTGGCTAATTTAATT